>JAIROR010000093.1 GCA_031257415.1 Holosporales bacterium
AAAGAATTCAGAAGAGTATTCGCTAGGTACGATAAGAGTATTGTGGCTTATACTGCCGCTATACACTTTGCCGCCGCTATGATCTTAATGAGGTAATTTGTATGTCAACAGAGCCTAAGCTAATACGTATTTGATTAAAATCTACCGTTAAAATGGCTTCAAACTAAGCGGTTGACCATCAAGCACGGACATATTTAGTTTTCCAAACTTTTCTAGATCCATTATCGCGTTCATATCCTCCTCCATGTTCTCCTCCATATGCAAGGCAGGCATATGCACCACCTTATTGAGAGTTGTTTGTCCGCCCGGTCCAAATAGGCCACGTTTCAATAGGACTCCGGTGTTTCCAAAATCCTCCAGTATAGTTTCCAAGAGCCAAGAGCCAAGATGGATGCCTTTAGGATTAGGACGTGAAGATAGTTCTTCAAATGAAGGGGCAGACTTTTGTATGAAGATTATTCTAGTGGGAGCAGTTTCCACTGCGAAACCGTTTTTATAAGAGGTAGCCATATAAATCGGAAAAGGGTTAAGAGCGCCCCCCAATGAAGTATCTCCCAATGAAGTATCTCGCGACAAGAGAGTGCCAGTTTTTATTTTGTCTTCTCGATATATACCGATGAATATAGCGCCATCGGTATATTGGGCTGCTCCGCCTTGTGCCGTTGCGTTGGCTGCTCCGCCTTGTGCCGTTGCGTTAGCTGCTCCGCCTTGTGCCGCTGCGTTGGCTGCTCCGCCTTGTGCCGCCTTTTCTTCCTTTTTTCTTTTTAGTCTCTTCATTAGCTTTTCTACCGCAATCGCATTTTCTTCTTTCTCTGTTCTTATAGGTTTTGGGGGGAACCGCATAATGCCAAATCCGTCTCTGCGGCCGTTCTCCGAAGATCCGTAGTAAATTTCGCCACTTGTATAATGCACGACAGAAGAGCCATTTTCTTTGTTATTCATAAAATATCCTTCATGTACATCCCCATTTGCTAATACTAACTTGCCTTTTCCTTCCTTTTTATCATTCTTAAAGTCTCCTTCATATACATCCCCATTTGCTAATACTAACTTACCTTTTCCTTCTTTTACTTCATTCTTCCAGTCTCCTTCGTATACATCTCCATTTGCCCATACAAACTTTCCTGTCCCTTCTTTTACATCATTCTCAAAGCCTCCTTCGTATACATCTCCATTTACATATACTAACTTACCTTTTCCTTCTTTTACATCATTCTCAAAGCCTCCTTCGTATACATCTCCATTTGCCCATACAAACTTTCCAGTCCCTTCCATTGCATCATTCTTCCAATCTCCTTCATATACATCTCCATCTACATATACTAACTTACCTTTTCCTTCCATTGCATCATTCTTCCAATCTCCTTCATATACATCTCCATTTACATATACAAACTTGCCTTTCCCCTCTCTTACATCATTCTTCCAGTCTCCTTCATATACATTTCCATTTACATATACTAATTTACCTTTTCCTTCTCTTTTATCATTCTTAAAGTCTCCTTCGTATACATTTCCATTTGCCCATACTAACTTTCCTGTCCCTTCTTTTACATCATTCTTCCAGTCTCCTTCATATACATTTCCATTTGCCCATACATATTTACCTTTTCCTTCTCTTTTGCCTTCCTTTGAGATCTCTCCTTCATATATTCCATTGTCTTTCCTTTTTTTAACAGGATTATCTCCCTGTATTCCTAAATTTTGGAGAGGTAACACGCTTCCTGAGTCCTTCTCAAGATTTTCTTTTGAGTAGTTCAACCTGTTTCCTTCACTCGTTTGCGTTGACTTCGCATCGCCAGCGCCATATTGGCTGGTTGCGTACGCAGGCACGATCACTATTGTTGTAATTAAAAATATCTTCTTAACCATAATCTCACTCATTAAACCAAAATACAATTCATTGTTCAAATTATACAACGTAATACGGCATATGTCGAGTATTTGTTTTAGGCAACTCTCATCGAAAGATAGTTTTTTATTCCAGGATATCGAAAAGAGAAAGGTGGCGAAAACCGAAGTGCTCCTAAGTATTGCAGACGATTCTGGTGGTGGATTCGACGAAGCAAATGGCTCGCTTATGAAGGGAGAGCCAAGCTACTGTCCAAAGGCGGGCTTTATTTTTGAGTCTGCCCGAGTTCAGTGGGAGATAATCTTATGGTTTGATTTTCACGAGTGATATGCTATAAAATCACTATGGAATAGCAGCACTGATTGCAACTATGAAGATTTTCGTTATAAGAGAGGATGGCGAGCGGAGGGTGGCGCTGACTCCTGAAATTTGTCAAAAGGTTATCGATGCTGGATTTGAGGTGACAGTTGCAGATGGCATGGATCACGGTATTAAGGAAGCCGATATCGTTGTTTCAATCAATCCTCCTCTGGCGGAGTCTATCAGGTTAATGAAGAAAGGGGCCTTTTCGATAGCGATGCAAAAGCCGCACCTCAACAAGGGGAATCTGAAGTTGTTTGCCGAAATGGGGATATCGGCGTTTGCTCTCGATATGATTCCTCGCACAACAAGAGCCCAATACATGGATGTTTTGAGTTCGCAAAGTAGTCTCGCTGGTTATAGAGCCGTTATTGAAGCCGCTCATATGCTCGACAGGGCATTTCCAATGATGATGACAACGGCAGGAACCATTCCGGCTACTAAAGTATTCATAGCTGGGGCAGGTGTAGCAGGGCTTCAGGCGATTGCCACAGCCAAGAGGCTTGGAGCCATCGTGCATGCATTCGACGTTAGAGCGTCCGCCAAGGAGCAGGTTCAAAGCCTCGGGGCGAAATTCGTGGATATTGACGAAGAAAAGGCAACCGATGGAGTATACGCAACAGAGATGTCGGATGATTACAAAAAGAGACAGGAAGAGAAGATAACGAACATCATACACCAATATGACGTCATAATAACCACTGCTCAGATCCCCTTCAAAAAAGCCCCGATAATAATTACAAAAGGGATGGTCGGCCTCATGAAAAGCGATTCGATAATTATCGATCTCGCTTCAGAAACTGGTGGCAATTGCGAATTAACCAAGCATGGCGATGTAGTTGTAAGTGGCAACAATGTTAAAATTGTGTCGTTTCCAAATATTCTCTCCGGAATTGCAAGTGACGCAAGCAAATTATTCGCTAAGAATGTTTACGAATTCATAACACTTCTACTCGATAAGTTCGATAAAACACAAGCCGTGACTGAAATAGATGACGAGATAATAGCTGGCACTTTGCTGACTCATAACTTCGAAATAGTTAACGAAAGATTTAGAGGAGATTAATGATATGCTTTTTACATACGCTCTAACAATTTTTGTGCTTGCGTGTTTTATAGGGTATTACGTGGTTCTCAAAGTGACACCGGCGTTGCACTCGCCGCTTATGGCAGTCACCAACGCTATATCGAGCGTTATAATAATAGCTGGTTTGATGGTCGCCGGAGCTTTTGCATTTTCGCTTTTGGGATTTTTGATAGTTGTTCTTGCTGCAATCAATATAGTGGGGGGATTCCTGATCACCCACAGGATGCTTGCGATGTTTGCCAATAAGAAGAGAAAATAGGAGATTGCCGATATGAGCGCTTTTTTGTTCCTGGTATCTGCCGTTTTGTTCATACTATCATTGCGAGGGCTTTCGTCGGCCGCTTCGTCGAAAAGGGGTAATCTATTCGGCATCATCGGAATGGCAATTGCCGTTGTGGCGACCGTTATGTCTCCGCCTGTTTCGTTTTATACTGTAATCGTGCTTGGAATAATAGTCGGCGGATTTATAGGATACGTTATCGCCAAGAAGATCAGCATGACGAACCTTCCACAGTTGATAGCAGGTTTTCACAGCCTAGTTGGTTTATCTGCCGTTCTCATAGCATTCTCTGTTTTGCGCAATCCACGGGCGTTTGGACTTCCAGAAACACAATCTCTCGGGGGACTATTAGAAATGTCCGTCGGAGCGTGCATAGGGGCAATAACATTCACTGGTTCTGCAGTTGCCTTTATCAAGCTCAGCGGATTATTCAGAAAGCTTATAGTGCAACTTCCAAAACAGCACATAATCAATGCTATTATCGCTTTTTGCGTTATAGGATTTGTGATAGCATTCGTATGTTTCGGGTCAATGGCTCTATTAACCATCGTTGTTTCGCTCTCCTTCCTTCTCGGCTGGTTCCTGATAATTCCGATCGGTGGAGCGGATATGCCGGTTATTGTATCAATGCTCAATTCATATTCTGGATGGGCGGCCGCCGGCATAGGATTCACCCTCGAAAATACCCTCCTGATCATCGTGGGAGCCATCGTGGGAACTTCAGGGGCAATACTGAGCAACATAATGTGCAGGGGAATGAACAGGTCTCTTGTGAATGTTGTCCTAGGTGGTTTTGGCACGGACGTTTCTGCTGCTAGCTCGGGCAGTTCTGATTCCTCTGGTAGAAATGTCAAGGTAAGTAGTCCAGAAGATGCAGCATTCATACTTAAAAATGCTGACTCAATCATCGTTGTTCCGGGGTATGGAATGGCCGTTTCCCACGCCCAGCACGCCATTAAGGAAATCTCAGATATATGCAAGAACGGAGGGGCAACTGTTCGCTTTGCCATACATCCAGTTGCTGGTCGAATGCCTGGCCATATGAACGTTCTCCTAGCAGAAGCAAATATTGAATACGAAGATGTTCTTGAGATAGGAGAGATCAATCACGATTTCGCCAATACAGACGTAGTCCTTGTTGTTGGAGCAAACGATATCACAAATCCAGCAGCTAAAAACGACCCGACGTCCCCAATATATGGAATGCCGGTTCTGGACGTGGACAAGGCTAGGACTGTCCTCTTTATTAAGAGATCTCTCGGCTCCGGTTACGCTGGAATTGACAATTCACTGTTCTACCAGAACAATACAATGATGATACTTGGGGATGCAAAAAGGGTATGTGAGGAAATCCTCCAAAGCGCCAAATAGTGGCGCGGTATCTCAACTCACTTCGAACTTGTTTTTTAGATTCGTGATAAAAAAATAACTTTTTGTCCCATCTTTTCTATTGACACGGCATCGAAAATGAGTTAGCCTGTTAACAGTGGGCACGGAGTGGGCACGGAGTGAACCCAGGACGAACACCTGGGACAAACACCGAGCGGCCCTGTGTATCTGCGTTTCGCTTCGCGACCGGGATGGTTGCAATCGAGGTGCGTGCCCTGTGTATTTGCGTTTCGCTTCGCGACCGGGATGGTTGCAATCGAGATGCGTGCTCCCCCCGTGTATCTGCGTTTCGCTTCGCGACCGAGATGGTTGCAATCGAGATGCGCGCCCCCGTGTATCTGCGCTTCGCTTCGCGACCGGGATGGTTGTAATCGAGATGCGTGCCCCCGTGTGTCTGCGTTTCGCTTCGCGACCGGGATGGTTGCAATCGAGATGCGCAAGAATTGAAAAAGTCTTGCAAAACCAATCGAAGACGGCACTATAAAACTTTAAAAGCATTCGCTTTTAAAGTGGGTATTTGGAATGAAATCGATCAGGGGCGGCCCTTAGACTGATTTCATAAGATTGTTGTTTTTCTTCTTTAGATTGCTTCTGGAAACTTCATTCGCAAAGATTGTTTGTTTTTTTACAATCTTTCAAAAAACTTCAATTTTTCGCTACCGTGTTAATACTTTGTTAATCTTTTTGTGATATTCTCTATATATTTGGGTGGCGGGCGGTGGGGGCTTGCCCCCCCACCCCGTTTGGGCTTTGGGGTTGTTAGTATAGATTCTAACAAAGAAAAGTTAAAAAAAGGTTAACATGCGGTCGTTTTTTCTGATTATTTTTGCGGCAGTTAAATTTTTCTGTGCAAAATAGGTGGTTTGTTAATAAATTGTTAAGGAAGTGGGCAAAAACCAAAGGTAATCCCGTGGAATCGCGATTCACACGTACACACGGCTGATTCCATTCCCAAATAAAACTTTAAAAGCGAATGCTTTTAAGGTCTTATAGTGTCGTTTCCGATCGATCTCGCTCTATTGTTTTTATGAGTGGTCCTTCTTCTGATCAATCTTGGATTTTTTAAATATCGCCATTATTGTTTTCTCAAAAGTAATTGATGTTGCGCACACCAATACTATACATATCCCTGTATAAAGCAGAGGGCGTTCGCTTGCGAAAGCAAAGATAGTTGACTTATTTGAGGCCGCTTCCGTCAATTGGCGCCCTGCTCCCGATACTATTTTACAGACCATCCTGACGGCCATGAAGAACACGACGGCCGCAGATATAATGCTGACGTATATTCCCTTAACGTAATACGTGAGGTTAACACCGATCCAGGAGCCGATAGACGCTCCGGCCAAAAGCAGAATAACGAGCTGGAAATCGCATGTATACCCCCTTTCGGCATATACAAGAGAAACGATCATTGTTATCGCGAAACCGGCAAGAGAGCTTGTTCCCTGAACAACCGGGCTCATTCTTCCAATGAGGTATATGATAATTGGAGCCATGAATATGTTGTTCCCCCCCCCTATTGCGGAAACGATCATTCCTGCAGTGAATCCCACAAAAATCGGCACAAAAATACTCATCTCTGTGCGAGACCTTCTGAATATTTTGTGGAGGGGCAAATACAACATCCACCTCTTCATTATCACAGAAGCCATTCCATATGTTACTTTTGCCTTGGTCTTTCTGGACTTGATTCCTTGCAAAACCATTGTAAAACTGAAGATCAACAGCGTCACCACGTATACGTATGCGAACTTCTGAAAAGCCGTTTCGGAACTTGGACGGTGCATTAGGATAAGCCATTCGCAAAACGCTCCCAATCCTCCACCAAGAAGAATATATAAGGCTAGATGAAAATCTACATCCCTCTTCCTTTTATAGGCCAGAAAGTTCGAGAGGTTTGTACCAACAGCATGACACAATTGCGTTGAGACAGCGGTAAAGGGAGATAATCCAAACTCGAACAGAACAGGAGTTATAACAACTCCACACCCAGCTCCAAGAAAACCAGAAACAAATCCTCCGGCAATACCCGTCACCAGCACCAAAAACGGATTCAAAAACAACTCCGAAATGGCAAAAAACACGGCTCAAAAACGACATGTACTTCAAAACAATTAGATTGTATATCCGAAAAGCCCGCAACACAATAGACCTCTCCCAAAATCCTTGAAAAGAAACCGATAAATAACGTTCTATAGCCCCCGCAAGAAAAATTCCGAAAACAGACATTCCTTAAGTTTTTAATAGATCGTTAACAAGTCGCCGCAGTCTTGAACCAATTCAATCGCCTTCATAAAGATGTAAAAATACAAAATTGCCATAATAGAGACAAAAAGAAGTTGAACTATCAGAATAAATGTGCTAGTATATTTAATAGGGATTGATTATGAAAGGCTAGCTGGAGGTGGTCCCAATGAAAAGGGTTGGTATTGGACGCGGAGATGTTCTGAGAGAGGAAGTCCTAATGGAGTGCCTGAGAGTTGTTCAGTTATTGTGGATCTGTCTATTTTGTTTAAACTCTGCCGGATATGCGAGCGCTTCTTGGCTTGGAGGAAACGAGCCTGAAGACAGACCTAATATAATTAGGCCGCTGGTTGGACGACTATTATTCATCGGTTATGAAGAAGACGGAGACAATGAAATAGTGAATTACGTTGATCCTGATTCTCCATCCCCGCCAATTTCTGGAAGGAAATCTCCTGATATTTTCGCTGCTCCCGAGCCTGTCTCCGTTGCTGATCTTGTAGTTGATCCCACCGTTGACTCTGCGGTTGCCACCATTGCTAATTCTATCGCTGCTCCCCCTTTCGATCTCGCAGTTGATCTTATTGTCGATTGGTGTGAATTATACAAACATGGCAGGAGTGCTTACTACGATACAAATGTTGCTCAAGATGAGTTGCCAGAACGTGATGCGGCTGCCGTGCCCAACTTTGATATTCCAAGCAATCCTCAAACATTAACGAGCAATCAAACTCCAGTTTTCGAAGCTCTCTTGGATAGAGTCATTAATGAAAATGAAAAGATAGATGGCACGAACAAATATCGAACAGTTTTGCAATCGGATGCATTCGTAAATTGCCCTCCGCAGCAGTCGACAAGTGCTGCGGCGAGCCGTCCTCCAACACCTGTTTTCAGATCCGGTGTTTCTATGGATGCCTATGGAAATGAAACTGCCCCTTCTTCAAGTTTAGACGAAGAAACAAACACTCCGAACAAGTAGGTGGGTATTCTGAACACGGACATGTATTAAACATCAGGAGATTATCGGAGGTAAAATTGCTATTCGAATTACGAGGAAGGAAACATCCATAGCCTGTGCCAAGGGAGCCGATACACAAGCGTCGGTAATGGGCCCTTATTTTCGTTGAAAAAATTGAGTGAACCACTAATTGTCGTTCCCTTATACAACGCATTGGTACGGCGAGGTACGAACTGCCCGCACGCTGCAATCATCTCAAATATATACCTTTTAATAGCATGTATGAATTCTTCATGGTCATAACTCCCATTTCCCATAATTTTAACACCGAGCATTTTTGCAATGATGGCGCAAATCTCATCGTCCTTTTCTTGTAAAATTAGACGATCACTTCCCAAAGGCAAATCGAGCACTTCCCTCATCAGAGCGAGTAGACCACTCTGTTCAGCTGTGTGCTCAGGTTCGGGCTCAGGTCCAGAAGCGGATCCCGGTTTAGGCGCTAGTCCAGATATAAGTCCTGGTTTAGGAGCGAGTTTAGGATTAGGGTCAGAGTTATAATTCAACAAACACTTGTAAATCAGAGCGAATAGACTACTTTGTTCAGCTGTGTGCTCAGATCCAGAAGCAGATGTAGATCCAGGATTAGGCACTAGTCCAGATGTAAATTCTGGTTTGGGAGCGGGTTTAGGATTAGGGCCAGAATTATAATCCAACAAACACTTGTAAAGAAGTCCTCTAATGCAACGAACATCACAAAGATTAATATCATTAGGAAAAATAAAATGCTTACTTAGGAACTTAATAGGAGCACCTACCATGCAACTGATAGCATATTTATTGGTTGACACACTCTCATTCAAAGCGAAATTGTCACACACTTCTCTACCTTTCATACCAGTCCACAAATCCGAAACAGGAATATCCTCATAAAACCTATCCCACTCTCTCAGTTCATCCGGTTCTTCATCCGGCACTAGAAATTCTTTCTTTGTTTCTTTGACCTGATGTTTCTCTTCGGCCACCTTTTTTGCCATCTCTTCCACTTTGCAATAAGTGCTATACGCATACACTTCGTCTACTAGTATATTCGCCGGAGCTGCGCACTCTGAGTTTTGAAAAAAAGTAGGAAATACTTTTGTATCCTGAGAAAAAGTGGACGATACTTCTGAACAACTACACCCAGAACAGAATGAAAGCACCACACTGCCCCCCTCACAATCACCATCATAAATTATCTCTTCCTGTTCCTTCTCGGCTTCAGTATAAGTTTGAATTTCACTTGTCCTATTAGTAATGGAGCTGTTAGGTTTTGAAGGTGGCAAATGATGCTTCCTTCCGGTCTTTGGGTTGAACAATGATTTGCACGAAGAACCAGACCTTATCCCTCCAGCTTGATAAATTGGGCTCAGCGAAGAATAGGAGCTTGTCTCTCCAGCTTGACGAACTGATTTCTGCGAAGAACCAGACCTTATCCCTCCAGCTTGATAGATTGGGCTCAGCGAAGAATAGGAGTTTTTCTCTTCAGATTGATGAACTGATTTCTGCGAAGAATAGGAGCTTGTCTCTCCAGCTTGACGAACTAATCTCAGCGAAGAATAGGAGTTTTTCTCTCCAGCTTGATAAATTGGGCTCAGCGAAGAATAGGAGCTTGTCTCTTCAATCTGAACTGTAGACACCATGCTCCGGCGGTGCACCACATCACCGGCTTTATTTGCATCATTAATGGTAGAGATTACGGGCGGCAAAGGCGTGGGAAAACTGCCACTAACGGAAAAACAGCCATTAATCATCATCAGGCACCGTGTAATGGGATTTTCGATTTGCCTTCTATAAAGGTTACCCACATACGTTCCTTCATGGTAAGTATCTCTTCTAGTTGCTTCCTTAGTGTGGCAAGTGTCTTTTCTGGAGGATACTTCATTTTCAACACAAAGGATTTCTTCGCTGCACTTCCCAGGGGATAAGCTAGAAAACACACAGCCAATGCAGAAAAAACCATACGTAAATGAACAAAACATTCTAACATACATCTTTATCTTATGTTAATCTAATCAAATAACACTTAGATTATAACATGAAGTTTTGTTATTGGCAATAAAACAAAACTCTTGGAA
>JAIROR010000091.1 GCA_031257415.1 Holosporales bacterium
AATAAGTATCCATGGCAATTAGTGTTCATGGCAATTCGTCTCCTCTCTAGCAATCTCTTTAGCACTATGTCAGCCAGCCGAGCTTCTAGAGACCGTTGAATAACGTGTTTCACATCGGCCGTTTTGCAAAATCCCTATTCTACTGAATAATCTCTTTTACTATACCCAAGTACCAAAAGATTGCCCGAGAGGCATTGGTATTCCTTGGAGTTCCGGGTCTGAAAAATCCACAATCTTTCGTTGATTTGGTGTATACAAAAATGTTTTTGCGAGAAATATTCATCATTCAAAAGTTGATGGACACACTTGCAATCAGTCTCTCTATTCGGTTCCAATCAAAAAATCCTGGCAACGACCAAATAAATCTTCGGTAAATTAGCTAATAAATACTTGACGAGCATCGTATTATATTATATCATTAGTTTGTGTTTTTATTCGATGGCCAGAAATCATGATTAAAAAGATATTTTTAATTACAACAACAGTGATGATACCAGAATGCGCAAGTAGTAAATTTGAAACGATGTCAGTTGAAGCAAGCAGTAATGCATCTAAAGCAAATGGTAATGCATCATCTAAAGAAAAGAAAGCAGAAACGTGCGTAAAGAAAAAATTGTATCTTAATGCAATATATGAGGGAGAGCTTGACAAAGACGGTAACAGACATGGGAAAGGAAGGCTAAAGTGGATAAACGGAAGTGTATATGAAGGAGATTGGAAGAATGATAAAAAAGAGGGAAAAGGCAGGAAGATATGGGCAAAGGGAAAGCATGCACGGGGAATTAGGGTGTATGAAGGAGATTGGAAGGATGATAACAGAGACGGAGAAGGCAAGATGGTGTATGCAAATGGAGATGTATATGAAGGAAATTGGAAGAATGATAACAATGAAGGGAAAGGAATGATGACATTCCGAAACGGAGATGTGTATGAAGGAGATTGGAAGGAAGGCAAGAAAGAAGGAAAAGGCAAGATGGTGTATGCAGATGGGACTGTGTATGAAGGAGACTTTGAAAATGATAAAGCGGAAGGAAAGGGAAAGGTGACATTCCAAGATGGGAGCATATACGAGGGAGACTGGAAGGATGATGAAATGGAAGGAAGAGGAAAGATAACACTTCAAGGTAGATACATATACGAAGGAGACTGGAAGAATAGTAAGAAAGAAGGAAAAGGCAAGATAGTATTCCGAAATGGGAATACATATGAAGGAGATTTTAAAAATAATAAAATGGAAGGGAAGGCCAAGATAATATACGCAAGTGGCGATGTATATGAAGGAAATATAGAGGATAATCTAATGGATGGAAAAGGCAAGTATGTATGGGCAAATGGAGATGTATATGAAGGAGATTTTAAGAATGATAAAATGAAGGGAAAAGGAAAGATAGTATATGCGAATGGAAATACATATGAAGGAGATATGAAGAATAATAAAAAAGAAGGAGACGGAAAATATGTATATGCAAATGGAGATGCATATGAGGGAGAATTTAAGGACGATGTAGCGGAAGGAAAAGGTAAATTTACGTTTGCAAATGGAAGTATATATGAAGGGGGCTGGAAGAATAATGTGCGAGATGGAAAAGGCAAGATAGTATATGCAAATGGAAATGTGTATGAAGGGGGCTGGAAGAATAATAAAAGAGAAGGAGAAGGCAAGATAGTGTATGCAGATGGAGATGTGTATGAGGGAGAATTTAAGAATGGCAAGATAGAAGGAAAAGGCAAGGTGGTGTGTGCAGATGGGACTGTGTATGAAGGAAAATTTTAGAATAGGCGCAATGAAAGGAAGTTGATGGGATGGAAGTCTGGCGTAACGTAGCCCGTTATTCTGAGTTTCATTGACAATGTCACAAATGACGCCCATCGAGTGCGCATTAAAATCACAATGCATCTGGGAGCTATTTGGTAATGTTATTTGGAGCACCAATCGAACGTAGTTGATGATGCTGGGGGGGCAAGCGGACGCGAGGCACCGCAAACACGGATCCACTCAACATGGAACGTAGTTAGTTCTTGGAAGCTTTAGAACTGAGGAGGTGCAGTAAATTTTCTGCTTCCAAGAACAACCACACTCTTATGATACCACTTTCTTTTGGCGGCTGCAAACATTTTTTTCTCAAAATTGGCTTTTTGTGAACAAAAATTACTCAAATCGTCAGGGTGGTGTGATTTTATTGTTGCGCGACTCAGGATCCGTCCCAGAGGATCAGTCCCAGTGCTCAAGCTCTACTGGGCTTCTGGCCTGTCTCAAAACATCTTGACTACTCTCACATAGAAAAATTTCTGTTGCTTCCGAAGACGGTACATTCCTAGGATGGCCCACTGGGTTAACCAGGAGGGGGTATGTGGGACAGGTGATGGTTTCAAGAGATCGACCCCATAAAACTATTGTTTTCCTTCCGAAATCCAGCGGATCCTAGATCCTCTCACATGCATATGTAGAGACTTTATGTAGAGACTTGTTGAATAATGCTCCACGCTTGCCGTTTTGCAAAACCTCTATTCTGTTGAATAATCTATTTTACTATAACGAAAATGTTTCACGTGAAGCATTCTAGTTATAGTAGAAGAGATTACCCAACAGTCTCGTGTTAGCATTGGACTTGTCGCTGCTTTATTTATAATGCTTTTCGAGTGGCGCAAGATGAATCCCCTGAAGTCATCGCCTTGTGGCAGTCTTCGTACAGCGAGCTTTATTTCACAAATGTTCTCTGGCCTGATTTTTCGTAATATAATTTGAGAGAGGTTATCGCTGAATTTGGTGTCCTGGAAAGGACGCATGGAAAGTAAACTTGGAAAATAAACTGTTGAAGCGCGGTGCAAGCTTTTCAGTTCTGGTTGGGACTGTGGCCCTTTTATACCTGAAAGGCGGGGTTTATATTAGCATTGGACTTGCCGCTGCTTTATTTATAATGCTTTTCGAGTGGCGCAAGATGAATCCCCTGAAGTCATCGGCGCTCTATATTCTTGGGAACATTTATATTGCGATCCCAATTATTTGCTGGATTGCGGATCTTACAATATCTACGCTACACAAGTACATACCATTTGAATTCATAGTAATTTTAGGCATCGTCTCGTGCTCAGATACATTTGCTTTTATAGGGGGCTCGCTGATCGGAGGGGCCAAAATGGCTCCCAAAATCAGCCCATCCAAGACATGGTCTGGAGCAGCCTGCGGAATCATCGTTCCAAGCATTCTGGCATACGTTCTTTTTAATCATGGGCTCCCAAGAGCCATAATAACGGGGATCATCGCCCTGTCCGGAGTATTCGGGGACCTCATAGAATCAAAGGCGAAGAGGATTCTCAACGTCAAAGACTCAGGAACAGCAATACCAGGACACGGCGGAGTTCTCGACAGACTGGACAGTTTTCTTTTTGCAAGCTACATATATTTTCTCCTCAGAGCGTTGTTTAATTTCTACTATACAGCCGACTTATAAGGCTTCAGATAACGTTAAAGGGTCATCGCCGTCATCGCCGCCATTGCCATTGTTCGTTGCATTGCTCGTTGCATCGTTCGTTGCATCGTTTGTTTTCGAGCTGCTTTCGTATATCATCCCATCTATGAGAGAACATTGATACTGCTTCCTATTCATAACGATATTATCGATCCTAATCTTTAATCTTTTAATATGCTCCTCCATCTCAATAAGAATACTGTTTTCTTTGTAGTCTTCATTAATAACAGTTGTTTCAACAAGCTCTTTGTATCCGAGCAGCTCCCTAAGATAACTCTCCACAAAGTTATTACGATTGCCACTTATCTTGAAATAGAGATACTTATTAAACAAATCTGATATATCTCCGATGATGCTACCGCGCCACATTTTTTCAGTGTTGTGAAAAATTACTTTATCCTTTAAACAATAAATGCTGTCTGATAGATAGAGCTGGTTATGGACGAGATCCGAGGTGAGAAATTTTTCGTTAAAACCAATTTTGTGAACCCGTGCGAGCGCTTGAGCAACGTTGGCAACGGCGGCCTTTATCACAGGCTGCATCAGCATTGGGGACGGCTGCATAATGCTTAGAAGGGTATTCCCAGGAGGAATCCTATAGCCCATAATCACATCCCCAGCGTGTTCAAAAGCGTATGGACATAGATTCACGTTCCCAGAAAGCATATTTTCAAACACCTTCTGCCTAACATATTTAGCATTCTCGTATTCCCTAGCAGAGACTATTTTATTGATATAATCTTTCTGGCTCACGATTTCTTTGTATTCGTTATCTTGTTCGTTAATCTTTCTGCTTTCAGATATCCTGAAATATGAAAGCTGCGCGGCGCCACAAGGCAACCACAAAAATACAGCCAGTATCACAACAGCAACAACCCAGCTTGCAAAATTCCTCATGCGCACCTCCATATACTTCTTCGCAAAAAGACCGCCGTAGAGAAGGCAGTTGCCGTGGGTATTTCGGACAGACCTCCACGAACATTTTTTAGCAAACTGCCATGGATGCTTTTTGGCAAACTGCCATGGATATTTTTTATCCGAAAAATTTCCCGGCAACTCGTTTCCTCTCTAGAAAACTCTTTATGTTTATCCACGACCCAAACCTCCACTCGTTTCCTCTTCGAAAAGCCCACTATACATACACCACTATGCGTACCACGACTCAAGCCTCTTCGAGAAGCCCACTATACATACGCCACTATGCATACCACAACTCAAACCTCTTCGAGAAGCCCTCTATGCATACCACGACCCAAGCCTCTTCGAGAAGCCCACTATGCGTACCACGACCCAAGCCTCTTCGAGAAGCCCCTACGCATACCACAACTCAAACCTCTTCGAGAAGCCCACTATACATACGCCACTATGCATACCACGACCCAAGCCCCTTCAGACACCCCATAGATATAGTATCGCAAAAATTCTGTTTTAAGTCAAGAACAATCTGCAGAAAAATTTTAGGCTCTTGCCCAGATAAGGATCAAAACCCCATATTTTCAATCGTAATATGCAAGTATATAATTCATCTATTGTTAAATTCGAACTGCGTGTATCTACACATGTCTTGAGCCGACATCCAAGAGTCTTTAGAACTGAAATATCTCTGGCGACCTGACTCTTCTCTGGCAATCTTTTGGTGATCGGGTATATCGAAAACTTGTTGCCAAGTCTTCAACAGCCCAAATTTGGTCAATAATGCCGAGTTATCAACAATATTTTGGTTTTACATTTGTTTAAACCAGGATACATGCAGTTGACACCAGGATACATGCAGTTGACACATGTGCGCCAGTCGTCG
>JAIROR010000092.1 GCA_031257415.1 Holosporales bacterium
ATGTATACGAAGGAGACTGGAAAAATAATGCAAGAGAAGGGAAAGGAAATGTAGTATGTGCAAATGGAAATGCATATGAAGGAGATTGGAAGAATAATGCAAGAGAAGGGAAAGGTAAATATGTATGGGTAAATGGAGATGTATATGAAGGAGATTTTAAGAATGATGTAATGGAGGGAAAAGGTAAGATGAAGTATGCAAATGGAGAAGTCTATGAAGGAGAGTTTAAGAATGATCTGGCAGAAGGACATGGGAGGATAATATTCTCAAATGGAGCAGTGTTTGAAGGGCAGTTTCATAGAGGAAATGCAGTATTAGAAGAAGGAAGGACAGGGAACGTAAGAGAAACATACAAAAATGGAACTGTGTATGAGACGGAGATAAGAAAAGATGGAATAACGAAATTGTCCAGTGATTTGGGGGATTACGAAGGAAATGTGGCGATAAAGAAAAAAGGAAGCACCATAACAGAAGCGAGAGAAGGAAAGGGAAAGATGACATACAATGATGGAAGAATATATGAAGGAGACTGGAAGAATGGTAAAAGAGAAGGGAAAGGCAAGATAGTATATATAAATGGAGATATATATGAAGGAGATTGGAAGAAAGATAAAAGGGAAGGAAAAGGCAAATATGTATTTGCAAATGGAAATGTATATGAAGGAGACTTTAAGAATGATAAAAGGGAAGGAAAAGGTAAGTTAGTATCAGTAAATGGAGATGGAGATGTATATGAAGGAGATTGGAAGAATGATGTAAAAGAAGGAAAAGGCAAGAAGACATACAAAGATGACGGAAAAGGAAAGACGATATATAAAGTATACGAAGGAGACTTTAAGAATGGTAACATGGAAGGAAAAGGGAAGATGGTATTTATAAATGGAGATGTGTATGAAGGAGAATTTAAGAATGATAAAATAGAGGGAAAAGGAAGGAAGATATTAGCGAATGGAGGACAGGAGGTATATGGAGGTGTGATTGTACGTGTAAATATGTCTACAGGAGAATTCAAGAATGGTAAAAAAAACGGATTAGTTAATGATATGTCAAGTGAGCCCAGAATGGTTGTGGGTAATAATTTTTATATTAACGGCCTCATTACGACTCCTCAGCTTGTGAGAGGTCCCATACCCCTGAGTAAGCTACGAATGAGCCAGCATGCTCCGGACGAGCCCAGTAGCCCGGTAGAATCTCAACAAAATGCTACTAATCCCAACCAGCTCAGTAGCCCGGTAAAATCTGAACAAAATGCTACTAATTCCTTTATCAAGACTACAACCGCGAAACTTCTCGACATTTTAGATATGCTAATAATTCCCCTATAAAGATTACAATTTTGATGAGACTTTTCGCCCTTTTAGAGCTGAAATACGTTGATAACTTAAGGTCTATTGAAAGCTTGTGTCAAGTTTTCAATAGACCAAATTCATTTAGTAATGCTGAATTATCAACGATACTTCAGTTTTCAATAGTCAGCTTTGTCTCGCATCTGTTTGGACTCGGACACTATTTGAAAGATTTGGCGTAACCTTTGACGAAGTTACCGCTTAATCAAATACGTTATCCAGGAATTTAGATACAGAAAATGGCTCTATATCGTTGAAGGATTCGCCGGTTCCGACAGCCACGATCGGTATCTTGAGATCGTTTATGATGCGTACGATTGCCCCCCCTTTGGCATTGCCATCGATTTTATTGAGTATTATTCCGGAGATATTACACATCTTCTGGAATTCGGTAACTTGTTCTATGGCATTTTGCCCTGTTGTAGCATCGATTGTTATATATGTGTATTCTGGGGCTGTATCGCGTATTTTCTTTGCGACCGTTGAAATTTTTTTAAGCTCAGCCATGAGATTATAGTTATTCTGGAGACGACCGGCTGTATCTATAAGAAGGATGTCTTTTCGCGTTGTGAGAAGGGCTTCATACGCGACGCTTGCCGGATCTCTCGATTGGGCTACTGCAAACATATTGTTAATTCCAAGCTTTTTCGCCATAATTGACAATTGTTCGGTTGCGGCAACTCTAAATGTATCGCAGGCCGCGATGTCGACGCTCAGTCCTTTCTTCATGAACATATTGGCCAGCTTGGCAACCGTTGTTGTTTTGCCAGATCCGTTTACCCCAACAAGCATAATCGCTGTGGGACAATTGAACGATTCTGGTATCGCCGAGACGCCTCCCGACAGCATATTGGAGATTATTTCTTTTATCGTCATTTTACGGTTCTTTTTTAGGATACCTATGATCTTTTCCGCAAGACCGGGGCCAAAATCAGCCTCGATCAGTATATCCTCGAGCTTGCCCAAATCCTCATTTTTTTTGATTCTTATTTTTTTAAAAAACCACATAATCTTTCATAATCTCATAAAAAATAAAGAAATATTCCAATGCAACATCTGTAAATTGACAATCCCAAAAATCCTTTCTTCTCCATAAATTTAACGCATGGAATAATTGCTATTATGCTTATGATCGCCGTTATAATCATTCCATACAGATTGTTTCCGGAGAATATCTCCAGAGGTCTTGGGGTCTTGCAGAGCTCAAGACACAAGGAGCCAAGTATACTCGGAACCGCCAGGAAGAGGGCAAAAGATATGGCTTTCTTTCGGCCGAGCGACAACATCCGCCCCGAGGTTATGCAAATTCCAAGACGACTTATTCCTGGGAAAATAGCCAATGCCTGAAAGATTCCCACGATGAAGGCCTTCGACGTAGAGATTTCTGATTTTTTAGGATTTACGGAAATCTTGTCTATCACATATAACAGTATTCCAAAGAAAATACACGAAAAGCCCATGATTTTATTGCTATCGAATTCTTTAACATAATCACGAGCAAAATATCCAAGAATCACGACAGGAATGGTTCCAGCGACAAGTTGCCAGAAATACGTTGTATTTACACTTTTTTTTCTCGAGAAGATCGCGACAACTATGTCTGCTATTTCGGACCTGAAATACAGGAGTATTGCAAAAAGGCTGCCAACATGCAGAGCTATTTTGAATGAGAAGCTGAAGAAAGCGAGGCCCAGAAATTTCTGGGCAATTATCATATTGACGGCCGAGCTTACAGGCAACAACTCGCCTATCCCCTGTATAAAGCTGATAACAACCGTTCCTAAATTAGTTCCCATATTTACTTACTCTCAAGTCCATCCTATTCCCAAATCCACAGTGTCAGCTGTATTAATCCAAAAAGTACTTTGACAGCAAATTATACCATCAAAAGGAGAAGGCGGCAATAGTGCTGCAAAGGCGTGTACAAGTCGCATTTTGGACAGCGAAAAGACATTTTATTTCGCAATGACTTTCCTCCAGGCTAATCTCTTTGGCGAAAACTATAAAAATGTATATTTTATTTTTGCTATACAATGCTTATTGCTTCTTGAAAAACTTTTCTAATTCTGTTACACTGCCATTAATTGGTGTGATTGTAAAATTTGCGGAACTTTGGGTTCTTCCCCGTGGTAGTCCAACTTGGGGTAATCCAATTTGGGGCAATCCAATCGTCGTAGTGATGGTGTGATATGTGTACTCTTCAAATAGTCCTTCTATCTGCTCCTCTAGCTTTGGTTTTGTTGTCAATAGCTTTTATGCCGTTAATCTGCGAATCTTTTTGGAGTAAATATGAAGCCGCAATACTTTCTTCGCTGGCAGGGGTATCGATAATACTGACAGTATCTGGAATAGATTGTTTCCGTGAAATCTTGCACAGCACCATAGTAGATGACTACATCCCTTTTATAATTATGTTGTTCACGCTATACACATTGATTCACGGAATACGAATTGATATTTTGGCGAAGGCAACTCCAATGAATAACGTTATATTTCTGGCTGCTGGCAGTGTTATCGCATCTTTCATTGGAACAACTGGAGCCTCAATCCTTCTTTTCAGGCCGTTTCTAGAAATGAACAAGCACAGGGAAAAGAAGGCTCACCTGGTGGTATTTTTCATTTTCCTGGTCTCCAATATTGGGGGGCTTCTAACGCCACTCGGCGATCCCCCACTATTACTCGGATTTATCCATGGCGTTGACTTTTTCTGGTGCCTGCAGAATTTGTTCTCTTCGTGGGCAATATACGTTTCGTCGTGTCTAACGATTCTGTATCTTGTCGATAGGCACATTATCAAAAAAGAATTGAATAACGTGATAACGGAACCATTTAGTCTGAAAATTACTGGGATGTTCCATATATTTCTGACATGTGTGGCAGTAATTGTGTTGTTTCTCAGTTTTAAATACAGTTCTATAGTTTTGCTGCTTCTTTCCGGTATTTCAATTATTAATGCTCGCAAGAAACACGAGGTAGATGTGTTGCTCTTTAAGAATGTTGCTGTGACTTTTTTTGTTATTTTCGTAACAATGGCCCCAGTTATTTTCATATTAAATGAGCATTCCGATGCTATTCACCTGATTACCGGCACCAGCGCTAGAACCTATTTTTGGCTGTGTGGAGCCGCCTCATTCTTTTTGGATAATGCCCCGTCATACCTACTGTTCTTTAATCTAACGGGGGAAAGTGCCCACAATCTGATGCACGTCCAGCCTGTTCTTTTGAAAGCAATATCCCTTGGGGCTGTTGTGATGGGCTCCATGACGTATATAGGAAATGCCCCAAATTTGATGATTCGTTCGCTTGCAATTAAGGCCGGAATTGAGATGCCAACATTTATAGGGTATATTGGTTGGGCGTCGCTGGTAATCCTTCCGATAAGCATAATCATAACGTTGTTCATGTAGCAGAACGGTTGTGTGTGTTATACATAACCACCAAAAGATTGCCCGAGAGGAGGCAAGTTGCCGTGTGTATTTCTGGTCGGGAAGATTCACAATCTTTCGTTAATTGAGTATAGGCGCATGCTTTGAGATAAATCAGGATCAGAGCGTGGATCCACGCGCTTCGGGATAAATTAGGAGCCTCTGGAACTTTGGACAAAACCTGAACAGGACGCTGCCGATAGCACAAATTCGTTCAATAACGCCAAGTCATCAACGATTTGCCAATTGAACTTCGACAGCGCCGCTGAGTTTTTATTGGCTTCCCCAAAGAAGTCAGGCAAGAATTAAATGGATCTTTTTGAAATTAGCTAATAAAAGCTTGACAGATGCTGCATTATAAAGTATCCTACCGTCAAGTTAGTTTGTATTTTTTAATGGACGTAAATTATGATTGGGAAGATTCTTTTGATTGCGGCAGTGGTGATAGCACCAGCTTGCGCAGGTGGTGGATTGGAATGGGAGTTAGTGCGAGGGCACCTAAACAATAATGAATTAGCATTGTCATTATTGCGCACAGATGATAATAGTTTAATAGTGTTAACGTGTCCAATAGATAAAACGAAATACTCATGTACAGTATATGATCCAGTAATTGAACTTAAAAATGGAGGATTTAAGAGAGAGTATTCAAACGGAAATGTATATGAAGGAGATATGAAGAGTGAGATAATAGAAGGAAAAGGAAAGATGGTAATAGAAGGGAAAGGGAAAATGATGCTCGTAAACGGGGATACGTATGAAGGAGAGTGGAAGAATGAAGTAATGGAAGGGAAGGGAAAGTATGTATGGAGAAACGGAAATACATACGAAGGAGATTTTAAAGAAGGCGGAATAGAAGGACATGGTAAGTATATATACAAAAATAAAGGTGTATATGAAGGAGACATTAAAAATGGCATAAGAACAGGGAAAGGAATGATGGCATACTCAAATGGCAATATATATGACGGAGATTGGAAGCGTGACTTCCAAAATGGAAAAGGAACGATGATATACGCAAATGGAGATAAATATGAAGGAGAATGGGATTTGGGCTCGAAAGAAGGACAAGGCATAATGGTATACGCAAATGGAGATAAATATATAGGAGAGTGGCTAAATAATGCAATGGAAGGATACGGCACGATGATATACGCAAATGGCGATATATATGAAGGAGATTGGAAAGGTGGAGTAATAGAAGGAAAAGGAAAGATGACATGCGCAAATGGAGATATATATGAAGGGAATTGGGTAGCTGGAGTGTTTGTTGGATAGCGCCAATTAGCCTACTCGGCCGCCCGTTTACTCTATTCGTTTGGGTATATGCCCGATCGCCAAAAGATTGTCGAGGAAAAAGCAAGTTGCTATTGGTATTTCTGGTCGGAAAAATCCACAATCTTTTGGCTTCACAATCTTTTGGCTCCACAATCTTTTGGCTCCACAATCTTTTGATAGTTGGCCCTAGACTCTTTCGAAACTTGTCAGAATCAGAGTTTTGTGAAGGGGGGGGCGCGGAGCGCCGAAACGGAGCGTACTTACTCCACACTTGCTCCGTACTTGGATTGTACACGGGCATTTAGCAAATCTGACGATTTCACAAAAGAAGCCTATTGTTTAAGCCCCCCCCCCAAGCGACGAGAATTATGCAGTGAGGACCAAAACTTCTCCGTCGTGGGTAACGGCTAGTGTGTGCTCGAACTGCGCCGACAGCGACTTATCTGCCGTAACAACAGTCCATTCATCGCTCAACACTTTCGATCTGTGGGTTCCCTCATTGACCATGGGTTCTATCGTAAAGAACATTCCTGGGGCGATAATGGCGTCAAACTCAGCTACCGCGTGGTGCAAGACCTGCGGATCCTCATGGAACGACCTCCCGATGCCGTGGCCGCAATAGTCTCTCACAATGTTGAATCCTTGAGACTCAACGTATCTCTGAATTGTATAACCAATCTCCCTGAAATACCCGCCTATTTTCACTGCTTCAATTCCCTTATCAAGGGCGGTTTTGGCGACGTTTATTAATTTTTCCGCTTGCTTAGTAATCTTTCCAACCTGGAAAGTTCTGCTTGTATCGCCAAACCATCCATCAATAACGACTGTGATATCAATATTAACTATATCTCCGTTTTTTAGACGGTATTTGCCGGGGATACCGTGGCATATCACATGATTAACAGAAATACAGGTTGATTTTGGGAAACCATTATAATTGAGAGTGGCCGAGGTTGCCCCATTATTTGTCATAAATTCGCTACACAATTCGTCGAGTTCTCCTGTTGATATTCCTGGGGTGATATATTGTTCTATATAGTCCAACACGCTCTTGGCGAGCAGGCAGGCTCTCCTCATCCCCTGCAGATCTTCCCGTGAATATATGTTAATCATTTTTAATACACTTGCGATTTAAATCCATAAAGACATAGTTTCAGTGTACACGTGAAAGTGACGAACTTCAAGATTTAGCTGATTCCCTGCTACGATCAGGAACGAAGAACTCTCTGGCTCGCTAGCGAGTAGCAAGTCACTGCGAGCCAGAACAATCTCAAGTCAAAAACAACTACTGATTATCTTTTGTTTTATTATCTTTTTTCGAGACGGCATTGAGAATGAATTTGTTGAGCATAGACGCCTGCATTGCCTTGCAAGTATACAAAGTTACCTCAATACTGTGCAGTTTATTTTCCGCCAATTGGCGATACCTAAGCCCGCTCAAAAACAAATCCGAATCAATGCCTGCCCGAAAAGCCGCCGTTATATCCTCTTCCTTGTCGTTCATAACTTTATATACATCTGGGGTGTACGCAAAACTTACTATATAATTGAGGAATTCCGGTGCTGAGGATTTCTCCGCGGGCTCGCCCTTGGAGCTGGTTTCCAAAAGATATTCCAGAAGAGCCACATAAGCGGTGTTTCTTTCCTCTTTGGTTTTTTCGTTTCTTCCGGCGGATATAATACTATTCAAGGAATTATGCGCAACAGTTCCTCTCTTTACTACACATTTTTGCTCGATATCTCCGATAACTCTGCAAATCTTTAACGTGTCAGTGATAGAGGGGGCATTCGAATTATTATCCATTGTGTGCTTAGCGGAGGCCTCGTTCTTGCAGCAATCTTCTAGTCCCTTGCAAAGTCCATCGTGTATTTTTCCTATAACAACATGCTGCAGAGTTAGGTATTTTAAAAAGTAAGCGCTCGATAGATCGTTTTCAAGGCCAGCCTTAAACGATTCCGTCTTATCCATTTCTCCTTGCATGACTTTTAGATTCTCAAGCATTACACTTGGTCTATTGGTCGTTATATCGAAAATTACCTTTGTTGCGTGGTCATTATTAACGTCCTTGAGAAGGCAATCTTCTAAAAATTTTTTATAAGAAATATCTCTCATTTTCGCCAGGGTGTCGCTGCTCAATGAAGAAAAGCTTTCTCGCGATTGCCTGTTCTTCTCCGATAACGAACGATCACCACATGCGATTATAGCCGCTATGCAATCATGCGTGATCGGGGCTCCATCATGAGATACGCTAAACATACTTTTCCCTTCAATAATCTCAAATCCTTCCATAGAAGAACTTGAAGAACCAGACCCAATAGAGCCACCAGCGAAAGCTCCACCAGCCATCAACATCAACAACAACCTTTTCATACCGTCTTCCCCAAAAAGAGACAACCTCTCCTCCTCATATGATGCCCCATCGGCGGCTCCTTCGTCAATCATAAACATATGTGTGAATCATATGTGTTTTGAAGAAAGTCGGGAGCTTTTAAAATCTGCTTCTGGATTGGTTTTGCGAGGCCTTTCTCATAAGTTTGCGGAAGCATACACCGACTCCCTCCTGGTTAACCCAGCGAACTTTCCAAGGAAAGAGAGCCCGCAGGAACAGGTGTCAATAATATTGGTAACATACTTTTTTATTTTCATGCAAGAAATATTTTTATCCCATCGTATCACATGAGAAAAAAATGGAATGAAGCAACCGGAGCGGCACCTGGATCACTTTCAGAGAACTATTGCTTTCCCTCGGTTTTTGCCCACTTCCTAAACAATCTATTAACAAACCACCTAATTTACAAAGAAAAATTTAACTGCCTCAAAAATAATTGGGAAAAACGACCGCGTGTTAACCTTTTTTTAACTTTTCTTTGTTAGAATCTATACTAACAATCCCCTAAGCCCAAAACGGGGCGGGGGCTGTTTTACTGAATTTTAACT
>JAIROR010000024.1 GCA_031257415.1 Holosporales bacterium
ATGGCTTCAGAGATGAAGAATATTTGAAACTGAAAATCCTTGCGCTGCATGAATCCAAGAGATCTTATGCTGCTTGAAACACGTCATACCAACGATGAACGCAATTTTGCGATGAGCCGGAATAAATATAGATCCAACAAAATTAATAAAGAATCTTACAGTTGCGCAGCAGGAAATGATAGCTATAGCAAAAGTGGTGCAGGACAAAGCTAAGGTGATTGTATTTGACGAACCTACGGCATTACTGGCTAATGAAGAAACAAAAGAACTATTTTCATTGATAAAAAAATTGAAGCAGACTGGTGTCGGTATCATATATATTTCACATAGAATGGAAGAAATTTTTGAAATATGCGATATGGTTACCGTGTTAAAAGATGGACACTTGGTAAAGACAATTCCGATTACAGAAACAAACAACGATCAATTGATTTCACTTATGGTTGGACGTAGCATGGAAGACATGTATCAAATTGAAATAGCCGAAAAAGGAGATGTTATATTAGAGGTAAAAAATCTATCCTGTAGAGGCAAATTCAGCGATATTTCTTTTAGCCTGAAAAAAGGGGAGATATTAGGGCTATTTGGCTTGGTTGGTTCTGGCCGTACAGAACTTATGCATTGTATTTATGGTGCTCAAAAATATGATTCTGGCGAAATTACTATGTACGGTACACCGCTTAGAGCAAGTAATCCTAGAGAAGCGATAAGGAGAGGTTTAGGATTGCTACCAGAAGACCGCAAAACTCAAGGTTTGGCTATGAAACTAGATGTTGCAGTTAATATTAACCTAGCTGCTTATGATAAAGTTTCGAGAAACGGTCTATTAAACCTTATGAAGGAAAGAAAAACCGCAGAAAGGTATGTCGAAGAGTTACAAATCAAAACCCCCTCTATTAAACAGAAAGTGAAAAATCTTTCGGGAGGAAATCAACAAAAGGTGGTTATCTCGCGATGGCTTAACAGAGGTAGCGAAATATTGATTTTTGATGAGCCTACCGTTGGTGTCGATGTCGGGACCAAAAGAGAGATTTATAAAATATTTGAAAATTTAACAAAAAAAGGCAATTCTATAATTATTGTTTCGTCCTATCTACCTGAAATTATGGGAGTTGCAGACAAAGCTGTTACCATGAGGGAAGGCAAACAAACAGGGGTTATTGAAAGGAACGATTTTAATGAGGAGTTACTTTTAAAATATGCTACAACTTTAAACTCTGAAGAGATTAAACAAAGATAAAATGGAGTGAAACCATGAATAATCAAATAAATGATGTCAAAAAATCCTTATTTTTCAAAATAAGAAGATCAAGATTAATTAGCGAAGGCTCTTTGCTGATAGTGTTGATCGTAATGATAGTATTTTTATCAATCATGTCTGATGTCTTTTTAACTGTGAAGAACATTCAAAACTTATTAAGACAAGCATCCATAAATGGGATAGTTGCCATAGGAATAACTTTTGTTATCATCGCCGGCGGAATTGATCTTTCGGTAGGAGCGATTGTTGGTTTTTCGGGAATGTTGTGTTCCATTTTCATGCGGGATGGAATGAATATGTTTTTAGCTATTTTTATTGCGTTGATAGGAAGTGCGATATTAGGCGCAATAAACGGTATAACAATTCACAAGGGTAAAGTCCCGCCGTTTATCGCCACACTCGGAATGATGACGGTAACACGTGGAGTCATTATGTTGATGTCAGGTGCCGCAATGGTTTCAGGTTTACCACGGTCATTTACCGCATTCGCTGTGGCCATTTCCTTTGGTTTGCCCGCAATTATTTGGGTCTGGATCATTGCGATTATATTTGCGGTGTTTATCACTAAATACACAACTTTTGGCAGAAACATTTATTCTATAGGGAGCAACATAGAATCTTCATGGCTTAGTGGTGTTAATACTGGAAAAGTTATAGTAGGTGTATATACTCTATGTGCTATTTTTTCTGGTGTAGCTGGCATTATTCTATCTTCAAGAATAAGTAGCGGTGTCCCCACGGCAGGACAGGGATATGAACTGGATGCAATAGCTGCCGCTGTTATAGGGGGAGCTAGTTTGTCCGGTGCTGAGGGATCCGTTTTCGGAACTGTAATAGGAGCGATAATAATGCAGATGCTTAGGAATGGTGGAAATTTACTTGGTGTAAATCCGTTCATTTTAGATATAATAATTGGCTCTTTAATTGTGCTTACTGTACTCTTTGACCAAAGAAACAAACTAATAAAGGAATAAACTCCCCAAACGACGACTTATGGTTTGTAAACTCAAGATGTATATAAAAGTACAACAGACGTCAATATGCACTACGCGAAGAAACAACAAAAAGATTTAAAGGAGGACTAACTAATGTTTAATGGCGAGATTTTAAACAGAGCATTTCTTGATGGTTTGGCGACAATGGGGCATAGGGATATGTTGATGGTCGTAGATGCAGGATTTCCTGTTCCCAATACTGGATGCATAAAAGTGGAGTTAGCAATAACAAAAGATTTACCAGATGTTGAGACTACACTAAAGCTATTGACAAATAACATGATTTATGAAGAATGTTTTGCTAGTGAAGAACTTAAAAAATACAATCTTCCGTTATTTGAGAAGGTTTCTAAATATAGTAAAGAGATGTCCATTAACCTTAGTGCCACATGATGAAATCATGTTTTCGTATGTGAAAAAAGCAAAGGTAATTATCAGGACAGGTGCATTCGATCCTTATGGCAACATGGTGTTCGTTTCCGGTGTTGAAGTATCGTTATGGTATGACAAACAAGGAGTCACAGTTCCTGATTTTTATAAAGAAAGAGCCAAATCTTAAGTAATTACCTAAGAATCACCTTTTAATGAAATTTAAAAAATTCAGGAGTATTAGAAATGGGCGTAGATATTGCGGTAGTTGCAAGTTTCGTTATTGAAAGCGCTGTCGTGCTTTCGAGGATTCCTGTTTTAGGAGAAAGTATAAAAGCAGATAAATACTATATGGCACCCGGGGGGAAAGGCACTAACCAAGCGGTGACAGCTGCAAGACAAGGGAAAACAGTTGGTATTGTGGCAAAGGTTGGGAAAGATTTATTCGGGCAAATGGCCATAAATTTGTATGAAAGTGAGGGGATAAGTTCAAAAAATGTGTTTATAACAGACTTGGCCCAAACAGCAATCGGCCTTGTTTTTGTACAGCATACCGGTGATAATTGCACGGGCATCTACATGGGAGCAAACGAATTACTGACAGCAAAGGAAGTTAGAGATAGCGTAAAAAGTTTTATGCCTGCTAAAGTCGTGACTGCACAACTAGAAAGTCCTGATGATGCTATATTGTCGGCTTTTCAGATTGGAAAAGAATACGGTGCGACGACACTTCTAAACCCTGCCCCCGTCAGAAGTTTCGATGAAAAAATATTAGCCCTAACCGATGTGATAACGCCGAACGAATGCGAGGCAAAGATGCTTACAGGGCATGATCCGAATGACGAAAGTATTAACATTGAAACGATTGCAAAAAAAATAATTGAAATGGGAGTCAAATCTTTGGTAATAACCTTGGGTGAAAAAGGTAGCATGGTTATGAATCACGATAGTAGCCCTATAAAGGTAAGGCCATACAAAGTTAATGCAGTTGACACCCTTGGTGCTGGAGATTGCTTCAGCGGCTCTTTGGCTACTGGGCTATCTGAAGGAAAAAGCTTGATAAATTCAGCGCGATGGGCTAGTGTAGCAGCGGCACTTTCAACTCTGGGAAATGGGGGGACAAGCCCCTTACCCGCAAGGAAACACATTGAAGATCATTTTAAATTGTACGAGAAAGAGAGGTAATTTTTGATGAAACTTTACGTTTCAAGTATTATCCCTGAAGAGATACTACTCGCAAAAGATTTGGGAGGGCACGGTATAATCACAAATCCGACAGATGTATCCAGGGCAAAAAAACCTTGGCGAGAAGCGGTAAGAGAAGCAGCGGAGCTGTGGCCAGAATGTCCTATTCATTTGCAGCTTGCGGATGATGGTGATAGAACACAGGCAGCAAAGCAGGTGGATGAATTTTATGAAGTGTTAGGTAGCAGGTTAATTGTAAAAATGTGTATAGGAAAAGAAGTTCTATCGTTGATACCATATGTAAAAAAATTAGGGTTAAAAGCTAATATAACTGGCATAGTCACATTGGCACAGGCCTTTGTAGCTGTACAGTCAGGCGCAAACTTCGTATCTGTATATCTAGGGAGAGCCGAAAACGTCGGGATAGATAGCATAGAGATAATAAGACAGACCAGGAACTACATTGATCGCGAAAAATTTGATTGCAACATAGTTGCGGCAAGTATAAAAAGTGTTTCACATTTTGTACAGGCGACGTGTGCAGGCGCAAATTATTCGGCATCTACCTATGATCTGCTTCAACAACTCATAAAGCATGACGTAACAGATAAAAGCGTTATTGATTTTAGGAAAAGTTGGGAATCTATACCAGGCAATAATAAAATGCAATCCTAATAAAAGGTACTATTACCTAATTTCCCGAGCGGTGTAACAAGCTAAAACACGCACCGCCAGCAAAATCAAGCACTTTCCTTGAGGGAAGCAGGGCAACAGCATTTACTTTTTGGAGACGATAATCATTGATAAAATATCCGGGTTGAGAGCGGCTTTGAGCATCTTTTTTCTGACTCCGAGCCGCTTTCGTCCAAAGTCTGTCTTTTTCGACAGAGACAGCGCTGTTTTTCGTAAAACATTCATGTTCAGCGGAGAGTCAGATACCCCCGGCAGAGCCGGGGGCTTGATTTTATGAACCGCTCAAAGCGGTTAAAAACCTTGAGCCGCTAAAGCGGCTAATCGAACAACCGCCGTTGCTCTAATCTCCTATCTT
>JAIROR010000026.1 GCA_031257415.1 Holosporales bacterium
TGATTCTAATAGGCCAAGTAAGCATCACGCCATAGAGACAAAGCGTACTACTTCTAGGGGTACCGAGGGCACTGTTATACGGCATCTGCCCACGCCTAATCCCTCTAGTTCCACACCTAATTCGTTTCGCCCTCGTGATGCGGCACCACCTTCCGTTGCCATTAGTTCTATTTCCCATCGATGCGCCGCTAGAACGAACGAAAGAGCCTAGAGAAACAGTTTGTACAACTACTATTACGTTTTTCCCCCGTTCTTCTTTCAATGGGGGATATCCCTTGATGTCGCTCATCAATAAGCTTAAGTTTTACACTATGGTTCTTGATCCGAAGACTAAGGATGCTATCGTGGAGAATTGTAGAGAACACACGCAAGATGGCGAGATCATATACATGCCAGAAAGATCTCAGGGAGAGAATATAATTAGAGTAATAATGCACGTAGTGTCAAAAGGAGATCCGATATCAGCAGTAGTTGATAACGAACAAGAAACACAGAACGAAGATGGTGCCCAATCAGAGACCTTAACTTTTAACGAGAGTTTTGACTCTGCTCGTATATCCCCTCCAGTATATCTAAGTGAAATTTATAAGATCATGAATCGAAAGTCAGTGGCAATATTTGAGATTCGTGGGGAGTACCCATTTGTTGGCTATTATACAGACAGTACACGTGAATATCTTCATTCTCAGGAGCAGCCTCGGGCATTTGATGAAGAGCGTTTGGAGCAACACGTAAATTTTGATTGGAAGATGGAAGAAGGCCTTCTTTGGTTGACGGAAATGGACAAGTGCATCCCAATCCCTTTTCCCCGCTCGAAGATAACCATGAGGTTCCTGCTAGCTAATCAAATTGTTAAATTTTCAGAAAACCGGATTCTAATACTGGAAGGGCCTAATGGGGCTGAGCTCCTACCTGCCACACTTGCACCTGCAATAACAAAGCCTAAAATAAAATCAAAAGAGTGTTTCATGACTTACAAAACATTTTGTCGTATGCCAGAATTGTTATCAAATAAAGAGACAGTTCTGAGGATTGCCGGTAAACATACATTAATCCGCAAGTATGACGAAGAAGGACTCCTGAATGGATTCCCTGAGGAAAAAAGTTCATGGCAGATAACTTTCATAGGTATAGATAATGGTAAAGATGAAGAAGAAAAAAAGATGAAAATACACCCTGTGCCTATAAGTTCACGACCAACATCTACCACCAAAAAGTAACGCAAAACAACACTTTTGGTAGACTTTAATAATTCTGCAAAATTCTGTGCTTCTTCTGGCGTTTAGAGAAGCACAGGTTTCGCTTGACTCTATCGCTGCGATTCCTTGTTGAGTATATACTGAGCAGCTCCCCGATTAATTTCACTCCAATTATTTCAACCTAGCGATCATAGTTTTTAAGTTTTCCCAAATAGGGCAAACAGTGTACTTAAGTATTACAAGAGACATCGCACTGTTATTGCGAAGAAGCAAGAGATTGTTTACTAAGTGAAGCATCTATATACAACCGGCCTCATTCGACTGCCCCCCATTATGAAGTGGTTTCCCTCTATTTTCTTTGAAATCCGACGGCGACCAAGTACATCTCGGATGATTCTTTTCTGCTTGAGCGTGGCTTAAAATGGTGGATCTTTGAGAAATGCTTCTGCAGCTCGCGAAGAAGGGGGGGTTCCGTTCCTCCTTGAAAAACTTTGGCAACCATTGTGCCGTCCTCTGCAAGGAATGTTTTGGCAAACTCGAACACTTCTTCGATCAAATTCATAATTCTTATATGGTCGACTTTTCTGATACCGCACGTTGACGGAGCCATATCGCTCAGAATAATTGTTGGGGCTTTGCCTTCCAGTTTATCCTGAAGATGTATTATTGTTGAGCCATCCAAAAAGTTGCCCCTTATGAAAGTCACGTTGTCAATTGGATCCATATCGAGCAAATCGACAGCTATCACTTTACCACACATTATCGAGGCAACCTGCGACCATCCGCCAGGAGCCGCCCCAAGATCTATCACAAGATTGTTCTTTCCTAGAATATTGAATTTTTCATTGATCTCCAGAAGTTTATACGCTGCCCTTGACCTATACCCCTCTTCCTTGGCACGAGCAACGTATGGATCCGTCAGGTGCCGCCGGAGCCATTTTTTAGACGATTCCTTCAACCTTTTATTCTTTATAAAGATTCTGTTGCTCATATCTGCGCTCACCACGTCGCCCCTTGCCATTATATGGATGTTTTGCTTCATAAACAATGTGTATGCTCAAAAATAACTCTGCTTCTGATCCTACTCTCGCTTTTCGCGATTAATTTCAAAAGATCTTTGTTAATTCCAAAGACGGCGATATGTTCACGTGTTTTGAGACAGGTCAAAAGCCCAATAGAACTTGGGTAAAACCAATCGAAGCACCAGCCCCTGAATCGCTTTCAGAGAATCATCGCCCGACTCCAGGATGCATACACCAATATCCTCCTGGTTAACCCAGCGAACCCTCGAGGAAAACAGAGCCCGCAGGAACAGGTGTCAATAATATTGTAGCATGCTTTTTTATTTTTATGCAAGAAAAATTTTTGTCCCAAGTTTGTCCCATGAGAAAAAAATGGAACGAAGTTTGACGGGAAACAACACCTGGATCGATTTCAGAGAACTATTGCTTCTCCTTGGTTTTTGCCCACTTCCTTAACAAACTATTAACAAACCGCCTATTTCATATAGGAAAATTTAACTGCCGCAAAAATAATTGGGGAAAACGACCGCGTGTTAACTTTTTTTTAACT
>JAIROR010000034.1 GCA_031257415.1 Holosporales bacterium
GGATAGATTAGGCATGGTCAAAGGAGAGAGCTAAGATGGCAGATGACGTGATTGTAATACCAGAAGAAGCTAAGATTCTTGACATGCTGCTTCACGGCCACAAGATGGCTAGATTCCCAGAGCAGGAGGATTTCGCTGTCGATCTCATAAGAGAGTTTGTGGCGGAGGTTGCTGATATGGAAGAATCCCCTTCTGACGAAAGCATCACGCTGTTTTTACTGAGGCGAATTGCAGAGCTCGATGAACTACTGACATTACAGATCAACGAAGTTCTTCATAATCCAGATTTCCAAAGACTTGAGGGATCTTGGAGAGGACTGTATTTCTTCGTTATGAATACGGAAACGAGTACGCGACTAAAAATCAGGCTCCTGAACGCCTCGCTCGCAGATCTTCGAAATGACCTCACGAAGGCAATTGAATTCGACCAGAGCGTACTTTTTAAGAAGATCTACGAAGAGGAGTATGGCACATTCGGTGGTAACCCGTATTCATGCTTAATAGGAGATTTCTTCTTCACGAATCATCCGCAGGATATAGGATTTCTTGAGCTCCTTTCCGGGGTCGCTTCTGCGGCACACACTCCATTCATAGCTTCCGCCTCTCCATCTTTCTTCAATATTGATAAGTTTGAGGAGCTACCAAAACCAAGAGATTTGGCAAAGATCTTCGAATCCCCTGAGTTTATAAAGTGGAATTCCTTCAGAGGAACTGAAGATTCAAGATATATAACGCTCTTGTTGCCTCGCGTCCTAATGAGGCTTCCATACGGGCCTGACACTCTTCCAGTTGAAGATTTCAATTTCACTGAGGATGTCGGCGTTGGAGTAACGGAGAAATTCTGCTGGGGAAATCCGGCATATGCTCTGGGCCAAAGAATAACAAATGCTTTTGCTCTCCACAGTTGGACGGCAGACATAAGAGGTGTTGAGAACGGAGGAAAAGTTGAAGGACTTCCAACATATATCTTTAAAACCCTTGACGGAGACAAAGTTGTTAAATGTCCGACCGAGGTCGCCATAACCGACAGACGTGAAAAAGAACTCAGCGATCTTGGATTTATAACACTGTGCTATAGCAAGGGATCTGACTTCGCAGTATTCTTCGGGGCCCAAACAACTCAAAAACCGAAGGTGTATAATCTTGATGACGCAAACGCAAATGCTAATCTCTCTGCGAGAATAACCTATATACTGGCGGCTTCTAGGTTTGCCCATTATATAAAGGTTATCATGAGAGATAAAATCGGTTCGTTCTTAACGAAGGAGAACGTTGAGAATTATCTTAATACGTGGCTTGCTATGTATATCCTTCTGAATGATGACGCTCCAAACGATATCAAGGCTAAATATCCTCTCAGAGAGGGTAGGATAGATGTTTATGACGTTCCTGGGAAGCCTGGATCGTATAGGTCCGTCATATATTTGCGTCCTCATTTCCAGATGGAAGAGCTCACTGCCTCTATTAGGCTTGTGGCCAATCTTCCAGCAAGAGCCGGGTAATGTGATCTATGAGAATCCCCCGCAAGTCACTTCTGATATCGCTTCTAATAGGAATTGGCGCCGCTTCAGTTCTACTTTACAGCGGAATACTTTCTTTATCAAAGCATGGACCGCCCTCAAAAATCAAACAACTTCTGCCTGCCAAAGATGATGATTTTCTCGAGAATATCAGGAAATTACTTCCGGCAGTTGTACTTATACATTCCTTCAGTGATAGGGCAACGAAGAACCATCTCATCTACAATTCCGCCTTGCAACCTCGCGAATCCGCCGAGGACTATGATCATTCTGTAACAAATGGAGTGGTTGTTCACAAGGACGGCTATGTTGTGACTCCGTATGATACCTTGAAAAATTCTTCAAGAATAATTGTCTCTATCAATAGTGAAAATAAGAAGAACAGTGTCAACTCAACGATGATTATCACTGACGATGACTATGAAGCAAGGATAGTGAAGGAAATCCCAGAATTAAACATAACCGTTCTTAAAATAGACAGTAAGATAGGTGGGGAATTTAAGCACGTAGAACCAAGCAGCGATCTTGAATACTATAGGCGACACAAATCTCAAAAAGAAACCTGCATTGCCGCCCTCGCCGTTGGCAAGGCCCGCGGAGTTAATTTCGTAACTAGAAATAAATTTGCCAATGTATTAAATAACTTTGGAGTCATTGCAAGCCCCATTGAAAATATGCTTATCGAAAAAGTAGAAGGCGTTGAATATTTAATCATGAATAACAAAGTATCGGGCTCGAGTATATATCCTGAAAATGCCGGTGGGGCAATTATTGATAAGTCATTGAGGTTAATCGGTATTCCTGATTACGTCAAGACATCCAGTATGTTCTTCACTAAATGTGTCGCAATCCCAGCCAACGTCATTAAAAAGGCAATGCACATAGCTATGCCGTCAACATTCAATGATATACATAAAAGAAAATCCGGCATAACTTTCGTTGACCTTCCAAATGGGGAAGATGGCGTGTGTATCGAAACAGTCGAAAAGAACTCAAGGGCAGATATGGCTGGTCTCCGCCAGTCCGATAAGATCAAAAGAATTAATAACGAGCCAGTCACCAACGCACGAACATTTAAGAATCTTTTGGACCGCGCAGTTTGGGAGAGTAGTATCTTCCTGACGATCGAAAGAGACGGCAATCTGATAGAGATTGAAGTTTTCTAATGGAAACTTAAAAATCTATAATTTTTAGGTCGTATCTTAGAGATGAGATAGTTGTTAAATAATCGGAGTAAAAGAGACTGGGAGGCGATACCTGTATCAACCACTTGGGATCGGTTTTTTAAGACCACCACTTGATTCCGAGAAGAATACTCCAACCCCCTCCTGGTTAACCCCGGGGATCTCAAAGCCGAAAGAGCCCGCAGGAACAGGTGTCAATAATATGGTAGCATGTTTTTTCATCTTCATGCAAGAAAAATTTTTGTCCCATGAGAAAAAAAACTTTGAGAACACAACCTCAAAACATACAACTCATACGGCAATAATATTTCTTGGGTAAAAAGAAGGTTTCTAAGAATAATACTCAGAAACCTCTATTTCAAAAGCGCCCGGCCGATAATACAGATTTAATTTTTAATAGGCCGTTTCACTATTTCTTTACAATAGCCCCTGCCTTCGGTTCCTTCCCAAAACTTGCTATCGTAGTATCTGCGCGCTCTTCCCTTCTCCTTGTCCATATACCAGCCGTCCCAAATCATACCATTTTTAAACTGTCCAATCCACCTATCTCCGCCTTCGTATGTACACGTGCCTGCTCCATTCAGCATACCATTTTCATAGTTGCCTTCGTATACAGTGCCGTCACGGAGTGTACACTTACCTCTTCCATTCATAATACCATTTTCATAGTTGCCTTCGCATACGTCTCCGTTCCCGAGCTTTAATTTCGCCAGTCCATTTAGTAGTTCTCCAGTACTGCGTAGTTGATATCCGAATATTCGATTTTCTTTTACATAAAACCGACTTACATCTTTACCTTCTATGTATTCCGGTATTGCCACAGTATTACTTGTCGTTGACTCATGATTATCTGTCGCTGATGCATTGCCAATAACTCCACCAAGGACCATTGCCGCAACATAACAACCCAATTTAAATCCTATATTCATCTTACCCTTCCTCACATGCTATAAAAGACCTCTCATATACAATACTACAACAATTCAGATATTATTGCAACAACAATAGATCGGTTTCGCCCTTTAGATTACAAAGTGATTTTGGAGTTGCGGTTGCGGTTGCGGTTGCGGTTGTGGTTGTGTTTTTAGTTTCCCAATTCAGTTTCCCAATTCAGTTTCCCAATTCAGTTTCCCAATTCAGTTTCCCAATTCAGTTTCCCAATTCAGTTTCCCAATTCAGTTTCCCAATGAGGCAATTCTGGAATCCTTCTTTTATCAAAACTTCTCCAAAAGTTCCGATAATGTTCTCTGAATCGTTTTCGACGACGACGGATTGCATGTATTCTGAGTATCCGATGTATTGATTTTCTTTTTTGCCTCGTTTTTCGAAAAGGACTCTTTGGGTTGAACCGACGCAATTTTTGTTGAATTCCAGTTCCTCTTTGCGCAAGACTCGAAGTAGCTCCTCAAATCTCCTTTTCTTTTCGGCGAGCGGCACCTGGTTGGGCATGTTGTATGCGGGCGTTTCCTTTCTTCTGCTGTATATGAATGCATAGAACGAAGAGAATTTGGCTTCTTTGGCAAGATCGATGGTATCCTGGAAATCGGCTTCGGTTTCTCCTGGGAATCCGACTATAAAATCAGATGAAAATGAAACAGATTTACATATGTTTCTAAATTTCCGAAGTTTTTGCAGATATTCAGAAATTGTATGGCCGCGATTCATCATATCTAATATGCGGTCACTGCCGGATTGCACGGGGATATGTACGAAAGGCGGAAGGATATTCTGGTATTCATTGTGTATTGCCATCAGTTCAGTTGTGAAATCCTTTGGATGAGATGATGTATAGCGCAATCTTCGGAGCCCACTGATCTTCAGCACTGAGCGAAGGAGTTCTTCAAAACTGACGTCTGAGTGATACGAATTTACGTTTTGGCCGAGGAGGGTTATTTCTTTGGTGCCTCTATCGATCAGGTCGACTATCTCTCCAATAATGTCTTTTGATGGTCTGGAATACTCACGCCCCCTAACATATGGCACTGTGCAATACGTGCAAAAGTTGTCGCATCCCTCCTGGATACTAACAAATTCTGAAGCCTTGGCGGCGCTCTTTTTGGGCAAGTGTCCGAATTTTACTTTCTGCGCGAAGGTCACGTCAATAATTCTCTGCTCAATCCCGCTATCAATCTTTTTTATGTATTCTGGCAATTTATGATACACATGCGGGCCGAAAACAATCCTAACATCTGGAGCTCTTTTAAATATGCCCTCTTTTTCGGCTTGAGCAACGCATCCTCCAACAGCAATAATTTTATCTTTCTTGCCGGAGATCCTGCCGATATCGGAGAATAACTTTTCTGCGGCTTTCTCGCGAACATTGCAAGTGTAGAAGATTATTATATCCGAATCGTTGGCATCGATGCTTTCAACGTATCCATTGCCAAGCATCGCGCTTCTTATCTTCTCGGAGTCATACACGTTCATTTGGCAACCGTACACTTGTATATAAAAAGATGCAATCATCACGATAAGATAGTTAGTATTCACGAGTCAGTGTGCACAGAATAGCACACAAGCACGGCTTCCCAAAAGGAAATTCACATGCCTGTGCCGGAATTTCGGGGATCAATTAGTTATCCAACAGTTTCTCTTCAGAAGTACTCCCGGCAGCTGTTGTTGTCGCTGCCACGAAGTACTTCTTCATTCTTCCATTATATATTATTCCCGTTATTTTTCACCGTTGCCACTATTGTTGCCATGACCGCGCTCCCGATAGTAATTGGGTAATAAAATCACTCAAACCCACATCCACATTTTTTTGCGCAGTACCGTGAGTTTCTACGGCTCCAAACAGCCTTGTTGTCACCATACTACTAACTAATAATCGGCCATCATTAAAGTGCCCTGTAAGCGATTCTATTGCTCCTTGTTGTCCTGCTCCTTGTTTTTCAATAAGCGCTGAATCTAGTACCGTTAGAGTCCCTAGGCCCTTCGGAGCATAATTACTATCAATCCCCCCTTCCCACTTTAAGACTCCTCCGTATACCACTTTTACTTCGTTGGTTCGCATCACTCCATTGACCCAAGTTCCTTCACATTCTATTCCATCTTTTTTCCCGTTGAAATTAGAAGTGCGTACTAGCTGTCCTTTTCCGTGTCTTTTATCATCTCTAAAAGATCCTTCATACTTCTCACCAATCGTCTCATCAACTTTTATATTTTTATCCTTATCCTTATCTTTACCTTTACCTCCACCTTTTATTGTTATCTCAACAGTTTCTATCCCATTTCCTGATTTTTTGCCACTTTTATACTGACCATCGTACTCCACATGAGTTGTTTTATCACACGTGATTCCACTTCTCGGCACTTTCCCTTTTTCCTCATGCGTAGTTATGCCATGTCCATCGCAGACGTCATCCTTCCATTCTCATTCATACACATCTTTATTTGAGTATATCATCTTTCCTGTTCCTACTCTTTGACCGCTCTTAAACTCACCCACATATCTGCTCCGTTTCATCGATCCATACTCAACCGTCACGGTCGCTCCAGGACCTTCAACCAGGCGGCCTTCAATAAAGTTCCCTTTGAGCGATTTTATCATCACACCACCAACACGTCCTTTGAACGTTATCGTTCCTTCTCCACTTTGTTTATCATTAGACCAGGTTCCTGTCCGCATTTGAACAGTATAGACTTCGCGTTGGATTTCCGCATTTACTAAGCAGTCTATCGCCCGTCCATTCTTGTATATCTCCTCACCTTCCCCATCTTTTTTATTGCTTTTCCAGTATCCTTTATATACTACTTCTCCATTTTCACTTGTCATAGTACCATATCCATCTTTTTTCCAGTCCTTCATGCCCCCTTCATATCTATCTCCATTTGGGTATGTTGCGACTCCATTTACCATCCCTCCTTTACTGAACTTTCCTTCAAACATCAAAGGAGTAGGTTCTGGGGAACTGGAACGTGGAGAATTAGATCTGGATCCAAAAAGACTGATTACGGGGCTAGAACTAGAAGACCTGGAACTTGAGCTGGAGCTCGAAGAACTAGAACTAGAACTAGAACTGGAGCTCGAAGAACTAGAACTAGAACTTGAAGAACTAGAACTAGAAAGATTGGAACCAGAATTCGAAGATCTGGAAATGTTCGCACTTTCCTTTTCCTTCTTCTTTGGCCATGTATACACGCCTGCTCCGTTCATACCATCATTCTTATAATCTCCTTCATATACCTCTCCATTTGCATATACCATCTTGCCTTTTCCTTCTCTTTTATCATTTTTCCAGTCTCCTTTATAGATACTTCCATCCGCATATGTCATTGTTCCAATTTCTTTGTTTTTCGTTTCTCTTTTATCATTCTTAAAGCCTCCTTTATAGATACTTTTATCCGCATATATTATTTTTCCATCTCCTTCTCTTTTATCATTTTTCCAGTCTCCTTCATAGGTATTTTTATCCGCATATATTATTTTTCCCCGCCCTTCTCTTTTATCATTCTTAAAGTCTCCTACATAGGTACTTCCATCCGCATATGTCATTTTTCCAGACTTACCACTTCCTGTTTCTCTCTTATCATTCTTCCAACCTCCTACATAGGTACTTTCATCCGCATATATCATTTTCCCATCTCCTTCTTTTTTACCGTTATTCCAGGAACCAACGTAAGTTTCTTGTTTGCCTTTTTTGATGCAGGTTATTGTTCCTTCCCCATGTTCCATATATTTGTCATTACAATTCCCTCTGTATTGGGAGCCGGAGCCGCCTTTAAAATTACCTTGCGTTATTGTTACATCATCACTTTTTATTATACCGTCATTCCATACCCCAAACACCGTTTTAGTGGGGCCAAACACTCCATTTTCAACAGTAGCAGTTCCCTCTCCGTGCCTTTTGCCACCATGAAAAGATCCAGTATACTCAATAATCCCTCCGTTTTCTTTGGGGTTCTTATATTTCATCGTTCCATCGATCATTTCATTATTATTAAAGTTACCTTTGAATACATCGCCATTCGCAAACTTCGCCTTTCCCTTTCCGTACCTTTTGCCATCTTGAAAAGGTCCGGTATACTCAATAATCTCTCCGTTTTCTTTGTGGTCCTTATATTCCATCTTTCCATCGCTCATTTTATCATTATTAAAGGTACCTTCGAATACATCACCATTCGCAAACTTAACTTCGCCTTTTCCATGTTTTTGTTCTCCCACAAACGAACCTTCATATACCCAGTCTTTATGAATGAGTTTGCCTTTATGCTCCCCTTCTATTCTTTTGCCATCCTTCAAGATGCCTTTGTATGTGGTACTATCACTATAAGTCACTTCTCCATTCTTCGCGGGTCGATCATTATCAAACTTTACACTAAGTATTTTCCCTTCACTCTGAAATTCACTTCCTTTCCCATGTCTTGCATATGAACCATCCTTTTTGAATTTTACTCCACCTACGTATACTTGTTTGTATTCTTCATCTATCGGCTCAAATGGTTCCTCTTTCCGGAGGGCTCTAAGTAGTTCTTGGTTTTCCTCCGTGAGTTGTTCTTCCTTTTCCTCTTCCTCTTCCTTTTCCTTCTCTTTTTCTTTTTTCTCTTTAAGCTTACTTATTTCTATGTCCGATCTAAACTTGCCCTTTATAAACTCCCCTGAGAGCCTCTCGTCGCCACAAATAAGAACATGGTATCCATTCAAATACTTGCCATCCCGGGTTTTAAACCTTGACTTATTAACAGTAACTGGTATAAGCTTGTCATTATTGTTCACATCCATCAAAAAATATCCCTGACCATTTTCCTTTTTCGACGAGCTGGACGAAGAAGAAGATGACGATGACGACGATGACGATGAAGAAGAAGACGACGACGATGAAGATGAGGACGACGATGAAGATGAGGACGACGAGGGTGATGAAGACGATGTTCCCATCCCACCTGGCGACCTTTGGAACCACGAGAACAAAGACTGCATCGGATGCCTAAACGCTTGTCCTATCGATATTCCCAATCTTCTCGACCGGCTGGATGACGGTGATGATGACGTGGCCACTATCGACTGCGTCGGTGACGGCGATGATGACGACGACGATGACGATGACGATGACGATGACGATGACGAGGACGACGATGACGGTGATGGCGTGGCCACTATCGACTGCGTCAACGTCAGTGATGACGATGCACCGACTTTAGCTAGCAAAGCGCTCCACTCCTCTATTTTTTTCTGACTCAATGATGACGACCGCCTCTGACCCGATGGTGACAACGACAACCTATCCCGACTCGATGGTGGCAACGACTTCCTCTGACTCGATGGTGAAATCGATCTACCCACATTTGCGTTTGTTGCAGGCTGCTTATCATCCAGCGACAAGTCCCTCACCTTCTGCATCGCCGAGGCGCCATATGCTGTCATCATCCAGACCACGACAATAACCGAGCAATTAGTTTTAAATTTCATATTCATTTTATCTTCCTGATAAAAAAAGCAACCTATCCTATGGTATAATGTTATCGCAATCTAGGTGTTATTTCAATAACTTTTTGTATTTGCGCGCACAATTCTTGCATAAAAATAAAAAATTATGTTATTCCGCCATCAATACCTGTTCCTGCGGGCTCTCTTCTTGGCAAGTTTGCCGGGTTGAGCAGGAGGGGGAGGTGGCGCGTGCGTGCGTACCTCAATGAAATACAATGAAAGTCTCGCAACCTAGCCCCCCACCTGATCGATTTCATTCCAATTATTCAATTTTAAACATATGCTTTTAAGTTTGCTTTTAAGTTCTTTATCAGAAACGGAAAATGTGTTATTCTGGTGTTGGCTTATTGTTATATTGCATAAAGTAGTTTTATGGATATTATTGATGATATTAAGAAGATTATACATTTGATCAAGAAATTTATCAATTACGATGAAGAAAAGAGATGACTGGCTGATATAATAAAGAGAACTGAAGAGGTTGGCTTTTGGAATGACTTTGAGGAAGCGATCAGGGTTATTCAGGAGAAGGAAAAGAAGGCTGCGATGCTCGCTCCTATTAATGATCTTGAGCTGTCCTTAAATGACGCGGTCGCTCTCTTTGAGCTGGCTTCCCTGGAGGGGGATGAGTCTCTTATTGAGGAGCTTGAAGGAGTTTTGACCGAGATATACAAAAGAGCTACGCGTCTTCATATGGAGTCTATACTCAGTGCTCCTCATGATTTACTGAATTGTTTTGTTGAGATTAATGCAGGAGCAGGGGGAACTGAGGCTCAGGATTGGGCCTATATGCTCGCCAGGATGTATATAAGATGGGCAGAAAGAAAAAAATATAAAACAGAAATAACCAACAAGAACGATGGAGAAGAGGCTGGGGTGAAATCAATAACAATTCGTATAGAGGGCAGTAAATC
>JAIROR010000062.1 GCA_031257415.1 Holosporales bacterium
GGTCACTGATGGTGCTATGAGATATATAGCTTGGAATATCTCACAAGAGTCAGTTTCTCTTTGACCAATTACTCATAAATGTTGAGGTCTACTGACATCAAAGGCTAACTGAGGTTTCAAGAAGAAAAATGGTAACCTGATGGAATGGGAATGTTCATTGCTAGATTTCGTAAAGAAAGAAATGATCTTATGAAATCGACCCCATTGGATTGGTATATGTGCCGCTTCCGGTTGATTTCATTCCGATTATCCCACTTTGAAAACGTATGTTTTCAAAGTCCGTCAGACAGTTTCTTTTTGACCAATTACTCATAAATGTTGAGGTCTGCTGACATCAAAGGCTAACTGAGGTTTCGTGAAGAAAGATAGTAGTCCTATGAAATCGACCCTGGTTGCAAGAGCGCCAGGGCTATTTCGTTTACTTCAAAATCCTTTTGTCGTCTGTGCCAAATTGTTTGAATTTATTTTTTACTCTCGCAGAGGTCGGCGTTGGAACTTATTAAGTTGTCGAGACTTCTTGGGGTGTCGAGACTTCTTGGGGTGTCGAGACTTCTTGGGGTGTCGAGACTTCCTGGGGTGTCGGGACCTCTTGGGGCGTTGGGACTTCCTGGGGTGTCGATATCGGCGGGAGAGGATTGCAAACAATAGTAGACGCTTGCATCAGTAACATCTATAATGTTGGTCCCGTTGTTGGCAGGCAAGGAACTGGGAGGCAAGGGATCTGCCGGAGCATCAGGCGTGTCGCCATTTCCATTTTCTTCCTCTGGATATTGAAGGATAGAGGTATCAAGCCCAAACGCATTACCTGAATTATGAAACGACTTGTTATTCTGGTCTTCTTTTTCAATTACTTCATTGCCGTAATTTATGCTGGAAGAAGATGAAGATGAAGAAGGTGATGAAGAAGGTGATGATGAGCTACGTGTCTTTGAAGATATGTGTTGATTCGAAGAAGAAGGCAAAATGGTAGGAGAAGTACTTTTATAGTACCCATCAACAATAGCGCTTAGTGCAACATCTTGATAAATTAATATGTACGCATTAGAGGAAACTTGAAATCCTTTTTTCATACATACGGAATTGTCATTTACTGTGTACCACCTGTCGCCTACGCGCACGTCCGCAAAATAGTGTCCTCCACCAATACCCCCACTTTGAATAACTGCCGCCGCCAATCTATACACCCTATTCCCAAAGCCTAAAAGTTCACTATAGTCCACCAAATGTTCAATTTTTTTGGTCCGAGCAATTTTTTCATATCCTCTGCTTGTGCATACTATTTCGATTGTGCCCACCCCAAATCTTGCTAACTGTATTATGACAACTGGCGGTGGAGACACGATAGCGATTCTCTTTTGACAGTACTGCAAACTAGAACATTTTTCACAATCGTGTTCGAAATACTCTGGTGCTTGGTACTCATTCCAACACTCTAGCACGGTAGTCAGCGCTCGCTTGCCACAACCTATTATCGGCAGCGAGAAATACGCACTATTGTCTGTTTTATCTGATCGTGTTTTGCATTCTGAGCAAGTTTTAACTAAACGCTCAACTCCAGTGACCGCCTTAGATATTGATTCTCCTGCCGTATCCAGAATTAGACTTAGCGCCTCTGCAGCGTCCTGTTGATTAGTGCGCCACGCCTTCTCAGCTACTAACGATAAAGCGTTATATACACCGTTATTTATTGGTAAATCGTCTTGTTTTCTCTGATAACTTTGGATGAATTCAGCAATAAATCCTAGCATATCATTGTTACCAATGCTTTTCTCCGAAGCCATTCGAGTAAATATCCCTTTCAAAAAACTTTGCTCAGACGTTAATACTAGGAACCTGAATATTGTGCTCGAATACAGTCCTTGTATCATTGCATTTAAGAAACATGTATTTCCCACGTTTACTAGGCCACACGGTGACTGGTTAAACAAAATAGGTTCAGGCTTTTTTCCATATTCTTCGAGTTCTCTCTGAACATCTCCATACGGATCCAGTATTTGCGGTTGCGATGGGTCTTTAAGTGGGCTAGGCCGCTTGTCACGCAACGAGCTGCTACTTGATGACGACGAGCTGCTACTTGATGACGACGAGCCGCCACTTGATGACGATGACAGCATTTCCTCCTTCTGCCTTTGTCGCTCTTTGATGGACATTTCAATGGCGAGCTGTTCTTCTTGGTTATATTCTTTTAAAAGCTCTTCCAGTTTTTGTTCCTCTTCCTTTTTATGACGCTCTTCAGCGGCACGCTGTTCATCTCTACCTCCTGAATACCCCTTCAGTTCTTGTTCCTTTCCCATCTTCTCGGCGGACTTTTTCTCTTCCTCTTCTTGTTTCTTTTGTTCCAAAGGGAGTATCGGCTGGTATTGACTAGTAGGTATTGTTGAGATTTCCCCTTCCTCTTCAAGAGACAGTTGCACGGCGAGCTTGAATTGTTCATCGTTCTCCTCATTTTTTTGTTTCTCTTCAAGAGACAGTTGCACGGCGAGCTCGAATTGTTCTTCTTCTGAAAGATATCCAATCGAGCAGAAGCTCGGCACTGAAAACGCAGCGACAAGCACTGAACCACAGAGAACTTTTTTAACAATTTTTGTGCACATATAGAACCTAACAATTTTGCAATAACATTCACAGTCATGATAATAACATAATAATAAATCAATATCAATGCCCAAAATAGAGTTTAACACGACTTAAAAATTTATGATTTCCGAATTAAACTGCATGAGCAAAATTGTGCCCGCCCCCTGAAAGTCAGCTTCCGGATAGAGAATAAAAAATCCTTTTTGGACATTGTCCGAGTTAAAACAGATGTTGTCGATATATGTGCCACCTCCTGGTCGATTTCCAAACAAAACACAAGAAATTTGGAATATCATTATGGCGACATTGGATTGTATTTAGAGTATCGGAACAGGCATGGAATGTATTAGCAAATCAACAACAACGAACACAATTGGTCAATTAGAAAAACTTGCAATAATAGCGAAATTGGTCTGCAAATATATTCAAGTAGATAATATATTTTCTGTCATCGATTTAGCATGTTCTCTTATCGAAACAATGGATGAATTGAAATTCTTTAATGTTTCAATTGATGATTTGTATCATGAATATATGTCCGAACACCTCGAAAAAAGAGCTCTATTTTTTAATATAGTTGCGCAGCATTGGCCCAAAATTCTAGAAGAACTTGATTTAGATGATTGCCAAAATACCTATGTTTTAAACAAAATTGAAGGCACGAATGACGAAGATGTTTGTGCCCAAATGCCGATAATTTTCTCCGTAGATAATATTTTCGAAGAGGTTAAATGCGTTTTCGATATCGCAAAAGAAAATATACAAAAAAGAATTTATATAATCGCTGACGATAAAAATTTCGCTATTATGCTCGCAGAGAAATTTAAGAACGAAGGAGTTGAGTATGGAAGCTATCTTGAAAGTGATAAAATTGATCTAGATGAAATTACAGAAACCTTTGGCTGCCAAAATATTAATCAGGCAAAAAGGATTGCTCAAACTATAAATACTTATCAAAATTGTGTCGAACAGGGCAATAGAATTCTCATAACTAATAATAGAAGCTTGAACACGATGATAGACGAATCGGGGAATTTTCTATTCTCCAAAGAGACGGAGGGGCAGGCCGCGGAATGTAATACCAAGCCTCTGATTATAGCATCATGTATGACAGGCAGGCAGTATGGTTCTCATGTAATTTCATCATATTGGCTCCAAGACCAGGTGCGAACGAAGCTTGGGT
>JAIROR010000076.1 GCA_031257415.1 Holosporales bacterium
TGATAGAAGAGTATATCTGAGCGCAGTAAACATCACCTTACCGTAAAAGATTAAGTCGCCCCCGCCACCCTCATTCTTTCAGTATCTCATAAAAGAGTTAATAAATGGTTAACGTTGGAAGGAAATGTTGGGGTTTTTGATCCTTACCTGTGCACTAATTCCTTAATATTTCCTTAATATTCCTTAATAGAGCCGAAGTCGTTGGTATGAAAATAGTTTTTGCGCGAGAGCGTCTGAAAATTGTTTACAAGCTTTTTCTTTCTCTAATGCCGAACTATTAACTATATTTCACTTCATAACAGTCACTATTCTTGTCTCACATCTGTTTTAACTCGGACAAACTCATACACACAAAAAAGCGAAGAGGTGGCGAAGCGATTTTCGGCAAGCTTTTGTTCGCTATTTTTGGTATAATTATAACGTATCGTATTTGAAATGTGATGAGACTGTATGATTTTGACGAGACAGTTTAAAGCTGAGACTTACTATAGAACACACACCTGTGATGCTCTTCGAATTGGCGATATTGAAAAAAACGTTAAACTTTCTGGATTTGTTCATAGGATAAGAGATCACGGCGGTCTGCTCTTCGTTGATCTTCGCGATCATTATGGTATAACTCAATGCGTTCTTGAGGAGACTGAGGGAGAGCTGTTTGACAATGTATCTAAATTATTTGATGAAACCGTCGTAAGTATAAGTGGAGTTGTTGTAAAAAGGCCAGAAGGCACGAATAACTCAAGTATGAACACTGGCGATATCGAGGTATCGATTAAGGGTCTCGAGATTCTGTCCGCTCCTCATTCCAACGTTCTTCCAATCCAAGTCAATGTTGAAAATGAATTTCCAGAAGAAACGAGGCTCACGTATAGATATCTCGATTTGAGGCGTATCGAGATGCACAATAATATAGTTTTGAGATCAGAGATAATAGCCTTCATCAGAAACGAGATGCGTGACATGGGATTTACAGAGCTGCAGACTCCAATTCTCACGTCTTCGTCCCCCGAGGGAGCTCGTGATTATCTTGTGCCAAGCAGAGTTCATCACGGCAAGTTTTACGCCCTTCCACAGGCTCCGCAACAGTTTAAGCAACTTTTTATGGTTTCCGGATTTGATAGGTACTTTCAAATAGCTCCATGTTTCAGAGACGAGGATTCTCGCGCAGATAGATCTCCTGGCGAGTTTTATCAGCTGGATTTCGAAATGAGTTTTGCGACGCAGGATGATGTTTTTCCGGTTGTTGAGCGCGTTCTTCACAATACATTTGAAAGATTTGCCAAGCCCGGATACAAAGTCACTGACGCTCCATTCCCGAGGATTCCTTACAGTGAGTCGATGCTACATTATGGATGCGATAAACCTGATCTCAGGAATCCCCTTATAATTGAGGATTTGACGGATTTATTTGCAAAGTCCGGATTTCAAGCATTTGCTGGAAATACAGTGCGGAGCATCAATGTTCCGTGCGCTTCTTCAAGGCCGCGTAGTTTCTTTGATAGGCTGAACGATTGGGCAAAAGATATCGGGCTTCCAGGAATAGGCTACATTTCAATGGAGTCTGAAAACGAGTTTAAGGGTCCAATTGCAAAGTTTATGACCGAGGATGAACTGCGCGAGATAGCGAGAATTAACAATATGAAAGTCGGAGATGTCGTGTTTTTTGTCTGCAACAATGATGGAGGCAAAACTGCAGGAATAGCCCGCCAAAAATTAGGAACAGAGATGGATATAATAGAAAAGGATGCCTTCAGGTTCTGCTGGATAATTGATTTCCCGATGTATGAACTCGACGAGGAAACCGGCAACATTATTTTTTCTCACAATCCATTTTCGATGCCGCAGGGCGGCTTGGAGGCGCTGAATTCAATGGATCCTCTGGAGATCAAAGCATTTCAATACGATATTGTTTGTAATGGCATAGAACTCTCAAGTGGAGCGATCAGAAATCATATCCCTGATATTATGTATAGAGCCTTCGAAATAGCTGGCTATGCTCGAGGCACTGTCGACAATAATTTCAGAGCAATGATAAATGCCTTCAAGTGCGGTTCTCCCCCGCATGGTGGTTGTGCTCCTGGTATTGATCGAATCGTTATGATGCTGGCGGGAACTGATAATATCAGGGAGGTGATCGCCTTCCCATTCAATCAGAAAGCCGAGGATATCCTTATGGGGGCCCCAGCAGAAGTATCTCAGAAGCAACTAGACGAGCTTCACATAGCTGTGCTCCCGAAGATAAAAAAGTAACTGTGCATTCTGGGAGATCTTGGATTTCCTGTTGTGTATGCCCTTTCGCTTCAGAAATGGGAGGGTTGCAGGGAGGAACGCAGTGTGCTTATGGTGTTGTACATGAAGATTTGGTGGTCCGGTGGGTTTCGTGAAGAAAAAAAATGATCCTATGAAGTCGATTCAGGAACAGCCTGAAGGAAATAGTAATCTTGCAAAGTCGATTCAGAAGCCGTCTGAAGAGTTGGAGTGAAGTCGATCGGAAGCGGTTCCTGGGTCGATTTCATAAAGCTATATTTACAAAATCAAGCGGATCCTAAATTCTTATGTAACACTCAAGTGCACTGTATTTCTACATCGTACATTTCTCTTGGCAGTCACCTTGCTCCTAAAGTGAGATGAGAGCATATTGGTTCAAAGTAAGAAATTATCGTAAATAGTGAGATGAATGCTTTTATCATGATACAATTTGTTGGCGCTGAAGTGTTTAATGTGTTAGACTCATCCGCATGTGGTTGTACGCTATGAATTAGCGGAGTTTTCTTTTTGGAGAGATTTATGAATAAGTTTATTAAGAGTGGGTTAATAGCAGCAGTGTTAATTGCGTCGGGGACGCAATTCGGAAATGCGGCAAATCAATTCGGAAATACGGCAAATCAATTTACGGGACAGTTTATACCTGAAAGCGGTGGCAACAATTTGGGCATGAGCGGCAATCCTTATCCTAATA
>JAIROR010000081.1 GCA_031257415.1 Holosporales bacterium
TCTTCGATTTTAGTGGTCTGGATCATACATATGTAGAACAGCCATCCAACTGGTTTCTGAATCCTCCTGTCCCGCAAGACAAGTATTTTTTCAAAAAGAATTGGGGAATTATGAAGAGTGCCGATGTGAATGGCGAGGGATGGTTGTACCTTCAGGATTTTTTCCAGTTTGTTAACGGAGAAGAGGGGACTGCGTGGGCAAGTGGATTTGCCAGAGCCCATGTATTCTACGAAATTCTGCCCCCAGATCCCGAGTAGTTGTTGTGGACTGAAATATCGTTGATAACTCGGCATTACTGAACGAATTTGGTCTATTGAAAACTTGTGCCAAGTTTTCAGTAGACCTTAGGTTGTCAACACATGATTTCTGCTCTAAAGTCAAGTCCTGAGAGGCTTCTGATTTACCTCAAGGCGCGTGAATTCAGGCGCAACCTTTTACCACTTCCTTGTATATGTTGGCAAATTCAATTATCTCTTCTTGTGTTAATTCGTCTTCTTTGTCATTTGAGAAGGAGAAAATCACTTTATTGTTGTGGTCTTTCGCTTTCTGATACAATTTATTCAACATGTTGCCAAGCACGCAGTGCTCCATAATTGTCAATATTACCTTCTTTTGCGTCATCACTTCCAGTATCATTTTCAATGAGTCATTATCGTAATTTCCATTTTTTATATTTTTAACCATATAGTCTTTGATATGCGCAGAGTTTTTTTCTAGTGCTTTATTTTCTATCAGCATTTTCTTTTCTATCAGCGCTTCCTCTGTTGTGCCATTGAGACATGCTATGATTTCTTCCAGCCCTTGCACCATGCTACTTCTGCTAAAAGTAGATATACACAAAAGAGCTATTTTCAGATTTTCATCATTTTCATCATTTTTATCCCTTTTTGCTTCGTGCATGAGATACGCACAACATTTGTCATATGTGTCAGAAAGCAATTGGTCGGTGCTTGCAAACACGTTACCACAACCAATACAACCGACAACAGCTGCGATCAGCATACTTTTTATAATCATCCTTTTCATAACAATTCTCCATAAAAACAAAAGATCGCAGAGTTTTAACTCTGCTTGAAGAGTATTGTAAATTAATTCTCTAAATGCCGCAATTACTGTATGAAATTTGGCATGTGGGAATAACGAAGTGTTGTATTTATATCACAAAGTATCATGTTGTTTCGGTTCTCTATTATATTTTCCTCAGACAGTTCATAGCTTTGCTATAATAGGTAGGGTCAGGAGAGTGCGGTTTTAGTAATTAACTGTCTATGTTGGTTGCGGAGTCTGTTATGCAAAAAGAAGAAGCAAAATTAGAAATACAGAAGTTGTCGGAAGAAATCAAGAAGCACGATGATTTGTATTATAATAAGTCGGCTCCTATTATTAGTGACCACGAATATGATTTGCTCAGAAAGAGGCTTCGTTTTCTTGAGGAGACGTTCCCGGAGCTTGACGCAGTGGATTCTCCATCACATAATGTTGGACCTGCAAAGCTGGCGTCATTTCTGAAGGTTTCCCATAAAACTCCAATGTTGTCGCTTGATAACGCTTTTAACAAAAACGACATGCTGAGTTTTGTAGATAAGGTATCGAAGTTCTTGGGAACATCGACGACTGACATAGCTTTTTGCGCAGAACAAAAAATAGATGGACTCTCGGCTTCTATCATATATAAAAACGGCAGGCTAAACGTGGCAGCCACTAGAGGCAACGGATATGTCGGAGAAGATATTACGAGCAATATAGTAACGATCAAGAATATTCCTTCAGAAATAACAACGAAAAAAGAAATTGTTGAGATTAGAGGGGAAGTATATATGCCGATATCATCATTCGAATCCCTCAATAAAGCAAGGAACAATGATGGCAAATCTGAATTTGCAACAGCGCGCAATGCGGCGTCTGGGTCATTGCGGCAATTGGATCCATCTGTTACGGCTTCTAGGAATTTATCGTTCTTTGCCTATTATATAGATGACGACTCATATATATACCAAACAGATATCCTGGAGTCGCTGCGCAGCATGGGGTTTAGCGTCGCTGATTTCGAAACTTGCTCTAACATAAACGAAATTATGGTTTCTTATGAGAAAATGAAACAAGCAAGAAGCAGCCTGGACTATGAGATAGATGGGGCCGTGTTTAAGGTTAATGATCTCAGGTACCAGAAAAGACTTGGTTATTCAGGGAGGTCTCCCAGGCATTCTATAGCTTTCAAATTCCCAGATGAAGAATTTCGAACGCTGGTTCTAGATATCGAATTTAGCGTAGGACGAACTGGAGTTATAACTCCAGTTGCCATCCTGGAACCGGTTAATATATCGGGGGTCATCGTCCTGCGTTCATCTCTCCACAACTTTGATGAAATTAAACGTCTGGATATTAGGGTTGGAGATACTGTTCTTTTAAAACGCTCCGGGGATGTTATTCCTAAGATAGTAGCAGTTGTGAAGGAAAAGACTGCTAAAAGAGCCGCTCCCTTGGAATTGCCGCGCGTATGTCCATCATGCGGAAGCCCACTTCATAAAAATCGGTGTATCAATCGCAGTAGCTGCCGGGACCAAATTGTTCAATACATGATTTATTTCGTTTCGAGACCGTGTTTCAATATCGAAGGCTTGGGTAAACAACAAGTGAAGGATCTTTATAAAGCAGGAATCCTCAATAATCCAATCGATATATTCAATTTGAAGGATTTTCCGATTCATTCAGTAAAGGGATTCGGGGTTTTGTCGGCCAGAAAACTTCTGGATAGTATAGAAAAAAGCAAAAGATTGCCACTTTCAAAATTTATCACAAGTCTTGGGATAGAACAAATAGGAGAAATATCGGCTAGTGTTCTTGCAATGAGGTTTGGTGACGTCGAGAATTTGATGAAAGCCTCCATCGAAGAGCTGCAAGAAATAGACGGTATCGGAACTACTATCGCATCAGAGGTATATAATTTTTTTCGGAATGCTTCAAATACTGAGTTTGTTAAACGGTTATTAACATATGTAACGATAGAACAGGAAAATAATGTGGGACAGTCTGCAGAAGTGCAGCCAGGTAAATTCAGTGGAAAAACCATTGTCTTTACTGGAAAACTAAATAAGATAACCAGAAAGGAAGCCAAGCAGCAGGCCGTTAATCTCGGAGCCAGGGTCTCCTCCTCCATTTCAGAGAATACCGATTATTTGGTGGTTGGCGAGAAACCAGGCTCCAAGCTCAGTAAGGCAGAACAAGTGGATGGAATTACTATAATTACAGAAGATGAATGGCTTGAAGAAATGGCGAAAATTTAAAACATTTCAGTGGTGATTTAAAAACTGCAAATCTTTAAGTTTTTATTCAAAAGCAGATCAGGAGTTTCTTTTTGTGGGATTGTTTTTTTGTAACAGTGGCGCGAAAGATAGTGTGATCCATCGAAAAAAATGTGCAAGTTGTTGTTGACTGGGGCGATTTGAAATGTTACAATAGTATTTGTATTACTGGTTTTTATTTTGTGTTTTTCGGAAGCAGGAATTTGAGAGTGAACGTATGCCTACAATTAACCAATTGATTAGAACGCCTAGAAAGGCGAGAGTTTTTAGAAATAAAGTGCCGGCTTTGGAGTCTTGTCCCCAGAAGAGGGGGGTCTGCGCCAGGGTGTTCACGACGACTCCCAAGAAGCCTAACTCGGCTTTGAGAAAAGTTGCTCGTATAAGGCTTGTTAATGGGTATGAGGTGACAGGATATATTCCTGGGGAAGGACATAATCTTCAAGAGCACTCCGTCGTCATGATAAGAGGCGGCCGTGTGAAAGACCTTCCTGGCGTCAGATATCACATTACAAGAGGTGTTCTTGATGCGCAGGGAGTTAAAAACAGAAAGCAGGCGCGTTCCAGATACGGCGCCAAGAGGCCCAAATAGAGAGGTATTGAAATATGGCTAGACGTAGAGCGGCAGAAAAGAGAGAAGTCTTCAAAGATCCTAAATATGGAGATGTTGTTGTAAGCAAGTTTATAAATTGCATGATGTATGATGGCAAGAAGTCTGTGTCCGAGAAAATCATGTATAAGGCGTTTGATATAATTCACGGCAAGGAAGGCAAGCATTGTTTGGAAATTTTTCATGATGCGCTGTCTAATGTTAGGCCGGCTTTGGAAGTGCGCTCAAGGAGAGTCGGAGGGGCTACGTACCAGGTTCCAACGGAAGTGTCTCCAGAAAGAGCTCAAGCTCTCAGCATCAGATGGATTATAAACGCTGCTCGTGGTAGGCATGAAAAAAGGATGGAAGAGCGCCTTGCCAACGAAATCTTGGATGCTTCGGGAGGCAAGGGCGTCTCGATCAAGAAAAGAGAAGATACTCACAAAATGGCAGAGGCAAATAGGGCATTTGCTCACTATAGATGGTAATGGGGGGATAACATGAAACGCGAAACTAAGATCGATCGTTATAGGAATATCGGCATTATGGCGCACATAGATGCTGGCAAGACTACCACGACTGAAAGGGTGCTTTATTATACTGGGAAATCGTATAAAATAGGCGAGGTCCATGAAGGTGGAGCCACGATGGACTGGATGGAGCAGGAGCAGGAGAGAGGGATAACGATCACTTCGGCCGCTACTACGTGTTTCTGGAAAGACCACAGAATCAATATTATTGATACTCCTGGGCACGTTGATTTTACTATCGAGGTCGAGAGGAGTTTGCGCGTTCTCGACGGAGCTGTTGCCGTTTTTGATGGAGTTGCTGGCGTTGAGCCTCAATCTGAAACTGTTTGGCGTCAGGCAGACAAATATAATGTCCCTAGAATCTGTTTTGTAAACAAAATGGACAGAATGGGGGCGAATTTCTATAAGTGCGTTGATATGATAATCGATCGCTTGGGAGCGAAGCCGGTTGTATTAACGTTGCCTGTCGGTATTGAATCTGGTTTCGAAGGAATTGTTGATATCGTTAGTATGAAGGCGTATTTATGGCGCGGAGAAGATCTTGGAGCTACTTTTGATATAGTGGATATTCCTAACGATCTGAAAGATAAGGCTGCTGAATATCATGCGAAGATGCTAGATACGATCGTTGAAATGGACGATACCGCGATGGAAGCCTATCTAGAAGGCAAAGAAATATGTTTGGATCTCGTGAAGAAATGTATAAGAAGGGGTGCAATTGCTGGCAAATTTGTTCCGGTCTTGTGCGGCAGCGCGTTTAAGAACAAAGGTGTTCAGCCTCTATTAGACGCTGTTGTCGATTATTTGCCGTCTCCTCTTGATATAGGTGCTGTTACTGGCACTGATCTTAAAGGGAATGAGATAAAAAGGCATCCCGATGATGCTGAGCCGTTTTCTGGTTTGGCTTTTAAAATTATGACTGATCCATTTGTTGGGAGCATAACATTCTTTAGGATATATTCTGGTATTCTTGAATCTGGAACTGGAGTTTTGAATTCTGTAAAGGATAAGTCGGAAAGAATTGGAAGGATGCTGTTGATGCATGCAAATAATAGGGAAGATATTAAGCATGCCGGTGCTGGCGATATTGTTGCATTGTGTGGGTTGAAGTATACTACGACTGGGGAAACTCTTTGTTCTTCAACACAGCCAATTGTTCTTGAGAAAATGGAATTTCCCGATCCCGTTATTGAAATTGCCATCGAGCCTAATACAAAGGCCGATCAGGAGAAGATGGGAATAGCTCTTTCGAGGATGGCCTCAGAGGATCCTTCGTTTAAGGTCTCGACGGATCAAGAAACGGGCCAAACGATTATAAAGGGAATGGGAGAGCTTCACCTGGAAATTAAGGTTGATATCCTAAAAAGAGAATATAAGGTTGGGGCAAAGGTTGGGGCTCCGCAAGTTGCTTATCGCGAAACGATAACAAGAACTAATGAAATTGATTATACTCACAAAAAGCAATCTGGTGGAGCAGGGCAGTTTGCTAGAATTAAGCTTATTTTCGAACCGCAAGAACCAGGAACTGGTTTTGTTTTCGAGAATAAAATTGTTGGGGGAGTCGTTCCAAAGGAGTACATTCCTGGAGTTATCAAGGGATTGAACGCTTCTTTAGATACTGGGGTTGTTGCTGGGTTCCCAGTGATAGATTTTAAAGCAACGCTTGTGGATGGGGCGTATCACGATGTGGACTCGAGCGTCTTGGCGTTTGAGATTGCCGCGCGCGCGGCCTTTCGAGAAGGAATTGCAAAGTGTTCTCCGAAGTTGCTCGAACCTATTATGAAGGTCGATGTTGTAACTCCTGAGGATTATATGGGGGATGTTATTGGGGATTTAAATAGTCGAAGAGGCCAGGTGTCTGGAATGGATCAAAGGGGTAATGCTCGTGTGATTACCGCCATGGTTCCTCTGGCTAATATGTTTGGTTATGTGAACGTTTTGCGTTCCATGAGTCAAGGGAGGGCACAATTTTCTATGGTATTTGATCATTATGAGCTGGTGCCACAGAACATTGCTGATGAAATCAAGGAGAAAATGTCGTAACATGACGTGTAGGTCTGTTTTTTGTATGGAGAATGAAGGAGTTTAAAAATGTCTAAGGAAAAGTTTGAGCGATCGAAACCGCATTGTAACATAGGTACTATTGGGCACGTTGATCATGGAAAGACAACGTTGACGGCAGCAATCACGAAGATTCTTGCCGAGTCTGGTAAAGCCAAGTTTAAGGCGTATGATGAAATAGATGGGGCCCCCGAGGAAAAGGCCAGAGGTATTACTATCTCTACCGCGCACGTTGAGTATGAAACGGATAATCGTCACTATGCTCACGTCGATTGTCCGGGGCATGCCGATTATGTTAAAAATATGATCACGGGAGCCGCCCAGATGGACGGAGCTGTTCTTGTCGTCTCGGCAGCGGATGGTCCAAAGCCACAAACGAGGGAGCATGTTTTGTTGGCCCGCCAGGTTGGGGTTCCGGCTTTGGTTGTCTATCTGAATAAGATGGATCTTGTCGATGACCCAGAACTCGTTGATCTTGTCGAAATGGAAGTCAGGGATCTGTTGAATGCCTATGATTTCCGTGGTGATGACATCCCGATTGTTCGTGGTTCGGCCCTGGCCGCGCTGGAGGGAGGGGACGCCGCGCTTGGCAGGGATTCGATAATGGCCCTGATGGATGCTGTTGATAGCTGCATTCCGCAACCGGTTCGCGCGATTGACAGACCATTCCTTCTTCCTATTGAGGATGTTTTCTCAATCTCAGGGAGAGGTACTGTCGTGACCGGACGTGTTGAGCGAGGGGTGATTAAGGTTGGCGAAGAAGTCGAAATTGTTGGTATCAGGGGAACACAGAAGACTACTGTGACTGGAATTGAAATGTTCAGGAAACTTTTGGATCAGGGGGAGGCCGGTGATAATATCGGTACTTTGCTCAGAGGGACTAAGAGAGAAGAGGTTGAGAGAGGGCAAGTTTTGGCCGCTCCAGGTTCTATCA
>JAIROR010000107.1 GCA_031257415.1 Holosporales bacterium
ACAAAAATTATTTTTTATGGTAGAATTATTCGGGGGCACCTTTTGAAAAAATTCTTCAGAATTTGCACAATTTTTGAGCAGCAAATAAGTAAAACAAAATATAGTATTCCGAATACTGAAGCTCGAAAAGTTAACAAAGTCTTAATTTTTGGTTGGTTTTGCTGATTATTTTTTTGGAGCTGGGTTTGGGGAAGTAAAGTCGATCGGAAGCCGGCACATGTACCAATCACCTGGGTTGATTCCAGAGAATCATTGTTTCCCTTTAGTTTTAGTTACTTCCTTAACAAACCATCTATTTGGCAGAGAAAAGTTAAAAGGTTTTGATTCTTATTTGGGCAAGAGCTATTTTTTTAGCGTTCCCGGGGGAAGTTTGGTATACAATACGATTCACGGGTTCTGCATATGTTGAAAAATGTTTGAGAGATTTGTGAGCTTAAGGTACTTGCTATCCAACAATGGATTCACGGCCGTTGTAAACTGGTTCTCATTTATAGGAATAGCTCTTGGAGTCGCAACTCTGGTTATTGTTACTTCTGTTATGAATGGATTTCGCGAAGACCTCCTTTCACGGATTGTCGGAATGAAGGGACACGTTGTTGTTTCATCATCAGTTTCTGGTGATATCAGCGGATATCAGGCTATTACAGATGAGATAAAGAAGACTGAGCACGTGCGGCAGGCGATTCCGATGATCGAGAAGCATGCCGTTCTGATGGCCAAAGGAGAAGCACGAGGAGTCATTGTGAATGGCATTTCAGAAGACGATCTCAAGAATAAGAGACTTATTGCGGATAATATAACGTTTGGAGATACAACGGAGATAATTATAGGCAGGCGAATGGCGGAGATATTGCAGCTTCGCGTCGGAGACTCGTTCTCTTTGATGGTACCCGGCGGGGTTGCAACTCCTTTCGGAATGATTCCGAAAGAGGAAGCCTTCACAGTGTCTGGGATCTTCGAGGTTGGAATGATCGATTATGATAAGAACATCGTTATTATGCCACTGTCAAAGGCGCAGGACTTCTTCGGTATGGAAGACGCTGTAAGTCAAATAGATGTATTTGCAGATAATATTGAAGTGACTCCGCAAGTTACCAAATTACTCAAGGTATTGTGCGGGAACAGCTATAGGGTCCTAGATTGGCGACATTCAGATGCCTCAATCTTTCACGCTGTTGAAGTCGAAAAGAACGTCATGACATTGATCCTCAGCATAATCATCATTGTTGCCGTGTTCAATATAATCTCTGGATTGGCCATGCTCACCAACAGCAAGGTGAAGGACATAGCAATTCTAAGAGCCATGGGCGCCCTGCCACATTCGATAAAAAAGATCTTCTTCATCGTGGGAGCATTCATAGGAACCCTTGGCACCTCGGTTGGGGTATCTCTTGGATTGCTCGTCTCCCTTAATATCGATAGAATAAAACAGTTTTTGGAAAGATTCTCAGACAGCAAGCTGTTTAGCGAAGAGATATATTTTCTCTCTAATATTCCTTCGCAAACCAACTTTACGGAAGTATTTGTAATTGCTGGCTCCTCGATCCTGCTGTGCTTTATAGCAACAATCTATCCCTCAACGAAAGCCTCGAAGCTTTCCCCGGCCGAAGCCCTCAGAATTTGATTGCGGCAGCTCCGAAGAATAATAGACTCGGAGTTTTGGGAAGTGGCCACGGAGCGTTGATTTCCTAGGTAGATGAAGTGAATAATGAATTAATGATGTTGTTCAAAACTGGCGTGACGGCTTCTTTTGTTAGGTCTGTCATATTATAGAAGCCGGGCTTCTGCTGGAAGACCCATTTGGCGGCCGAAACAGCGCCCCTGGCAAAAATCTCTCTCGAGAAGGCCTCGTGCCTTATTGATATGCATTCGTTGTCGTTGATAAAATCGACACTGTGGATGCCGTTTACCCGGCCGCATCTCTTGACCGAGAATCCGATCTCTCCTCTTTTCCTTGGGTCGACAATACCGAATCTGGCAAAATTCGCCACATCGCTGAAGTTTTGTTTCCTTGCCTCAGCAACTGTCTTTCCAAGCATGATAGCCGTCCCTGAGGGAGCATCCTTCTTTAGCCTGTGGTGAGTCTCTGATATCTCGACTTCGAAGTCTTCATCGAGCAACTGGGCAAGTTCATAAACAATAACGTTTGTCAAGGCCACGAGGACGCTCATATTAGGGGTGCTGAAAATAGACGTGAATTCAGCGCATTGTCTCATGAGATTTATATGCAATTTCGAAAGCCCAGTCGTTCCAACAACAATTGGCGTATTTACCTTGCGATCATAGATATGCCGAAGCATAGCCTCCGTGGCCACTGGACAAGAAAAGTCTATCACGACGTCGGCTCTTCTGAACAACATAGAGATATTGTCTTTGCTCGAAACCTTGTTCACGATACTGTGCCCATCTTGCAGGGCACACTTAATAACACTTCCCCCCATGGCGCCAGTCGCGCCGAGCACAGAAACTCTCATTTCTTGATACAGTTCTCAGAAAGGCATATCGTCGTCTAGAGGAATATCGGCAGGCGCCTCGTCAACATGGCTATCAATAATATCGTGCTCCACTTGGGTATCACCGCTGTTGCGCCTTGCGTCCAAAAGAATGATATCTCCCTTAAATCTCGATATAACAACTTCCGTTGTATATCTATCTATGTTATTCGAATCTGTCCATTTTCTGGTTTGTATTTGGCCTTCTACATACAACTTCGAACCCTTCCTAACATACTTTTCGCATATGTCTGCTATACGATCACTAAATGCAACAATTTTATGCCACTCAGTCTTTTCCTTTCTTTCCCCACTCACCTTATCTTTCCACATCTCGCTCGTTGCCAAGCTGAAGGAAACAACACGAGTTCCATCAGGGAGAAATCTTATATCGGGATCTTTCCCGACATTCCCCAGGAGATATACCTTATTCAAAGATATCGACATACAAACTTTCTACCAAAACCCAAACACTCCACACTATATATTATACCATCTAAATCGCATGCGGGATATCAACAATTTTGCTTATTCTCCTAAAATTATGAAGATGATTTCATCCATTCGCAGCAATCGCATAGATTGTTTAATATTTCTAATGAAGAAGCGGCTATTATATCATAGCTTCCGTCTGTGTATTTTTTGTATTTCACAAATCCTCCTGCTTCTTGAACTAGGAGAATTCCTGTTGCTATGTCCCATATCATGACGTTTTTGCAAATGCTTGCCTCGTATCTACCGGCGGCCACATGTGCAAGATCGAGTGCGATAGATCCCATTTTCCTGATAATTGCCCCAGTCTTAACAATTGAAGCTTCGAGGTGACTCGGGAGGTGCACAGCCATCAGTGATTCATTTGTGTTCGTTCTGCCGGAGACGCGGATTCTATTTCTGCTTCCAACAAACGCTCCACTTCCCTTTTCAGCAATGAAGCATTCGTTTCTGATCGGATCAAGTGTTATTCCGGCAACAATATCTGTTCTCTCCGATAGAGCGATACTTATTGCAAAATACGATACGCCTCGCATAAAATTAGTTGTCCCGTCTATTGGATCGACTATCCACACCAAGTCTGCCCTACTGTTGAGTTCTTCTCCGCGTTCTTCGCATATAAAAGATATATCGGGGTGGGCCTTTGCCAAACTATATACTATGGTTTCCTCTGCCCTTCTATCAGCATTTGTTACAAAATTCTGAAACCCCTTCTTAGAAACCTGCAGTTTCTCGAGTTCTCCAAAATCCCGTATAATGCTTACCGACGCCTTTTCGGCAGCCTTCCTCATGATGTTCAAATATGCTGCCTTATCTCCCATACAATTTCCACAGTATCATAATTTCGAATCTTTCGCGCAAAACCCACACACGGACAAGATCTATTGTAACATAAATCTCAATCCCCACACACGTTGTTCTTTTTGATTCGCATGTTGAGCCACATGTTTGATTCACACGGAAATTTGACCACAATACTTTCTGATATGGATGTTTCATTTCATAAACAGGCCCTTGCTGAATTACAATAGCAGCTCGAATTGGAATGAAACCAATCGGAGACGGCACTATACTAGCCACTTGAGAACTAACCACTTGAGATTGGTCTTGCAAGGTTTTTTTCTTGCCATTCTGAGAAGCATGTACCCAAACACCAAAAGATTGCCCGAGAGGAGGCAGGTTGCCATCGGTATCTCTGACGGGATTCCGGGTTGGAAAAATCCACAATTTTTCATTAATTTGGCATACACCAAACCCCTCCTGGTTAACCCTGGGGCTCTCAAAGCCAGAAAAGCCCGCAAGAACAGGTGTCCGTAATATGGTAGCATGGTTTTTCATCTTCGCGCAAGAAAAATTTTTGTCCCATCCGAAATGAAATTTATAAATGAAATTTATAAAAGTGCGTGGGGGTGAGGTGATTCCAGTAGGAGACGCGCCACGCACAATATGGTATACAAAGCGCGTGAACAGATTATATCTTCATTTCTTCATTTTTATCTGTATACTTTCTTTCCATTCTATCATTTCTCCAATTTCCTTCATATACATTCCCATTCCTCCATGTAAACTTACCTTTTCCTTCTTTTTTATCATTCTTAAAGTCTCCTTCATATACATCTCCATTCACCCATACATACTTACCTTTTCCTTCTGCTGCATCATTCTTTACATCTCCTTCATATATGTCTCCATTTACGTGTACATGCTTACCTTTTTCTTCTCTTACTCCTTTCTTCCAATCTCCTTCATATACATCTCCATTGTTGTACATCATTTTACCTTTCCCTTCCATTACATCATTCTTAAAGTCTCCTTCATATACATCTCCATTTACTAATACTAACTTGCCTTTCCCTTCCATTACATCATTCTTAAAGTCTCCTTCATATACATCTCCATTTACAAATACTAACTTGCCTTTTCCTTCCATTTTATCATTCTTAAAGTCTCCTTCATATACATCTTCATATACATCTCCATTTACAAATACTAACTTGCCTTTCCCTTCCATTACATCATTCTTAAAGTCTCCTTCATATACATTCCCATTTGCAAATATATACTTACCTTTCCCTTCTCTTACATCATTCTTCCAATCTCCCTCATATACATCTTTATTTACGTATATATACTTACCTTTTCCTTCTTTTGCTCCTTCCTTCCAATCTCCTTTATATACTTCTCCATTGTGGTACGTCATTGTTCCTTTTCCATCTCTCATCTCTTCGTCTTCTTCCCCAATAAAGTGTCCGTTGTATACTCCATCTCTATACGCCATCTCTATACGCCATTACTCCTGTCTTTTGAAGTGTTGTTGCTTTACTATCGCTTACGCATGTTTGCGCCATCGCTATTGTTATAATCAAAAACGTTTTCCTAACCATAATTCACTATCCGTTGAATAAAAACACAGACTAATTCAATTTAATAATACAATATAATGTGTCCAAGTTCAAGTGGGAGTGTGACAAAAAAATTTCTTATAAAAAATAAAAAAGCATGCTAGTAGGGTTGTATTTCATAAAAAATGACTTGTAATGAAGAAGCAGTAGTGGTAGTATTATTATTAGTAGTAGTAGTAGCTTGGTTATTTATACATCGGTTTTATGGTGTTTGGTTATTGATCAAGCTTGAATGTTCGTTTTTTGGGAGTGTTGAAATATGAAAAATAATTACAGAAGTTGGTTAGTAATTGTTCTTGGTGGGGGACTTATTGCTGGTAGTGCGAATTGTAGTGATAGTGATGATGATGATGATGTTTATCAGGATGGGGAGACATATATCTCTGATGATGATCAATTGAGAGAGAGTGAGTATGCTGAAAATGGAGGCAGCGAATGGGATCTCTCAGATTCAGAAGCGAATGAACAAGTCCCGAATGGGTACTGTATCTTCGGACCAGAAGACGTTAAGGAAGTTCTTAAGGAGGGGTACAATTACTTCGGACAAGGCGAGATTGTTAATAAAGCTCTTGAGGAAGCACTGAAATCTCCAGATTTAGACCCAAATTCTCCAGGTTTAGATCCAAATTCAATGGCGATTCGTGGATGCCTAAAAGTAAAGGAGCACGGGATTTATGTTGGTGATGGTGGGACTCTCACGTATAGGGAAGCTAGCGCCCTGGCATATGTGATCAAAGACATTTTGATCCTAATGAGAAAGGAGGCCGATGTCTATTATAAATATGATGCTATTGTTGAGTGTTATGGTAAAGAATATGCTAATACTATGGGTATGATGCAATGTAATAATGCCATTGACAGGTTAAAACTTATGTTTTCGTTGCCCCCGGATAACGTAATTGCAGCGGCTAAGTCTAAAGGAAAGGTAATTGGAGTAGAAGTGCAGGATCCAAGCAAAAAGAGATTTTCAGAGAAATTTTACGGTTACGGGAAATACCCTAGAAGTTACGATCCCTACGAGTACTGGCCTGGAGACTATGATACTTCGAAGAAGTATTTATGAAGCTAGGCGCCGAGGTTCTTCTCCGCATGATAATGATAGTCTTCCGCCACCACTACCAAAAATTGAAACTGAAAACTAGGAAAGTTATCACGACACATCATCATGGAAGAAAATATCATGGAAGAAAATGGCGACGACCTTCTGTGAGGGTCTGGAGCATGGCGTAATGAGGGAGCTCAGCTGCCTTGTTTGCGCCTGCTCGCACCGTTCCAGTAATAGCTTTCATTAACCATTTCTAATCTTTATGAGCTTTATTCTGCGCGGATCGGCGTCTAGTATTTCAAATTTCATATTATTTGTTTTATTAGAGATGATTGTTCCCTTGGCGGGGACGTTTCCTGAAATAGTAAATACATATCCGCCTATGCTATCGATTGTTCTATCCTTTGACACTATCTTGATTTCCGTTGCCTTTTCTATTTCTTCAAGGGAGGCTCTTGCGTCGACCGTATAAGAATCATCGCTATTTCTTATAATCTTGCTTTTGTTATCTTTGCTACTATTAGAATCTTGGATATCTCCTATGATTTCCTCTATGAGATCCTTGAAAGACACGAAACCGTCGACTCCGCCATATTCGTCCACGACAACAGCGACTTTCGTTCCAGTATCCTTCATCTGGGTAATAAGATCGAGTATTTTCATTGTTGGCGGAATAAACAATACTTCCTTGGTGAAGATGCTAACATTAAATGGTTTATTCATTCGAAACCAGTTCGCGACATTTTTGAGATAGACAACGCCAATAATATTGTCTATTGTGCCTTGATAAACGAGTATTGATGAAATCTGCTCTTCAACGAACATTGATATAAATTCTTCCACGTTTTCTGTAATTGAAAGAGCTTTGATTTCAACTCTCGGAATCATTATATCTTGAACCTGGATATCCCTCAAGTTCAGGACATTCTCAAGCATTTCCTTTTCATCATCATCAATAGACGATGTTTCGTCTTCTTCGTTTATGAGTTCCTCTATTGTATCTCTGACAGTTATTTCCTGGTTTTTTTTATAAAAGATCTTTTTTAAAAACCTTAGATAATTCTTGATATTCATACACCTCTACTGTTATTAACGAACTTCATAATGTGGCAACACAATTTCGAGATTTCTCAGAATGTCCGATTCCAGTGAGAGCATCTCCTCCTCATCTGCTTCTGTTCCATGATCATAGCCAAAGTTGTGAAGAACTCCGTGGACGAAGAGATGAGCGACAGCATCAAGAAAGCTCCCAGAAATACTAGAAACAGCATCGTTGATAACATTATATGACAAAACGACATCTCCCAACAACACATCTTTTAGATTTTTGAGTTCTTCCCGCGAGTATTGAGGAAATGACAAAACATCTGTTTCTCTGTCAATATTTCTGTGTTTTTTATTGAGAGCTCTTATACTATCGTTGTTGCTTAGCCAAACAGAGACCATATAACTTCCTTTCCTTTTTAATCTCTCCAGCACAGCCAGCAGAGGCCTTTCGAAGAAAATTTGCCAGTCACTCGGAGAACGACCTCCATTGTGGCGCTCAAGCCAGATTTCATCATGAACGCTCAGCCAAATCGTTGCTTTATTTTTCATTCTTTTGGCAACTCTTCCAGCTTTTTGCCTGATCGTGTTTTAAATGGAGTTTCAATATTGCTTCCTCCGTTAATTTTTTTGATTTCCTCCGCATACTTATCGTGAATTGCCAACATTTCTTTTTCGAATTTTTTACTGGCATTTGGATATGCCTCTACGATTTCATCATCTGAAAATTTGAATTCCGAGGCAATAACCTGAAACTTTATAAAATCAGGATCTTTCTTAGATCCAACGAATTTTTCTTTCTGCTTTTTTGTGGGTTTAACAAGATCTATCCGAGCCATAGCTCTTTTTATATAATCTATAAATGTCCAATACATTACCCTGTGATCTGTTTCGTTTTTGTATTTATTGTGCAAAAGTTTTAAAATGAATATATCCTTGGGGGTTGAAATAATAAATCTGACAACGACTCCGTGGATCTGTCCAAACTTATCGAAGAACGGATTAAGATCATCGGCTAGAAATTTGGCGCAGTGTAAACATGAAGGGACAACGTAAACAATAATTGGGTCCTCATCTTTTAAATAGCCGAACTTAAACTCCATATGAACCTTGGGAGATGCATTTTCGCTGTTCTTCTGCTGCAGCTTGAGTATTTCAGAGTGCTCTTCGTCTTCATATTCCTTTTCTAGATCAATGCTATTCATCTTCTCTGTCACTTCGTCCTCTGCTTCTTTGTCTTTATTATCCGTTTTCGTTTGATGTTTTGCGCTGGCAGACTTTGGAGTGTCTTCATCGTCTTTTGTTTCATCATTATCTTCATCTTCATCTCTGGCAAGTTCCTCTTGTTGCTTTGGAGAAACAGACTCTTTGATATCATCATCAATTGCTTCATTTAAAATATCGCTACTGATTGTGGGAGGCTCCTCATCTTCGTCTGGCTCTTTAATCGAAACGACTTTGCCTGTATTGCTTTTTTCAGATTCTTTAACTGCCGACTTACTGGTCTCCTTGTTTTCTTCAACAGCTTTAGCATGCGAGTTTTGCGGGCAAACTTCCCCCGAGACCATCCACAATAGCAATATTCTCAAAATACCTAACATCATTGTTCTTCCTCCAAGTTTTTATTATATTTACATCACAGTAGCTTGCCCCGGAGCAACTATTGTTATCACTCCCCCAAATGAGCACATCGTTATATCTCCGAGATTTATGATAGGTGGGCCACCGACCAAAATCTGCGGAGTCGAGGGGACCCACGGGGAAGTTACAGGGACGCATGGCATAGGAGTGAGCACTCCCATCGCGGCCGCAGTTGCCGCGGCAACGGCTGGATTGGCAAGCGACTTGCAAACTCCAAACGGCATTATGTTGACGCACGGTATACAGCTTTGAATATTTCCACATGGAAGCCCCCCCGCCATCACACGAGCTGTCGGAATAACATTCAAAGTCGAAGGGGCCGCCCCAAACGGACACGTGCACACCGCTCCAGTTGTTGCCCTGATTACTCCCACTTTTCACATAGCCCCAAAATAATAATTACACACACAAAGTCGAGGGCTATAATCGACAGCCAAAGCCGGCCTTGAATACCCACTCGCTTGATTGGAATTCGCTTTTCTCTATATCTACAATCTTCTTGGCAAAAACTTTCTGTCCTCCAACTTTTACGTAAAAACACTGAGACAATGGCACTTCGACATCGACCCCAAGCAACCAGGACGGCTTGATACCAGTCCTCTTCTCTGTTCCTTTGCTCGACGAATCGTCCGATGAATCGCCAGAAGAACTCGTCTCGACTTTTTTGCCAGCGCTGTCAAACTTGATTCTCTCAAGCAAATACTTCCCAACAATTGTTCCACAATTCACAAACAAAACAGGGCCGCCAAGATTCAGACCGGCTCTCAACTTGAACTCGCATGCATACTTACGCTGCAGCTTGGTCTCTTCCTGAGTTTTGTCCTCACGATGCGTGAGCCTAGTCGACGGCCTGGCCTTGTACTGAAGATTGAAATCCGCGAGCACTCCAATGACAAGAGCCCCAATTTGCTTGTTACAACCAACGAATATATCACCAGAAAAACCAGTCTTTGTAGTTTCAGCGCTGTATTTGTCGTCCTCGTTGTCCGATGAATCATCCGTCTTTGCGGTTACAGCGGCAGTAGATCCAGGTTTCTTTCTGGAAATAATGTTTTTAAAAGTGCTCGTTCCTGCCTCCATCCCAACCGTAAATCCAGTCGCAGTATAGCCGCCTCTTTTCCCACCATCTTCGCCCTCGTAGGCAGCCGCAGAAACGGACATCCCTAACAAAAAGGGCAAAACTTTCAGCACTCTTTTCATAAATAGCTATCCAAAATGCACATACACTTCACAATTCTATTCTAGCATATTTCCCAAACAACGTTTCAAAACTTCTTCGAATAGACTCTAAAATTCACTTGGTTGTTGCAGTTTTGCATCGCGTTGATTTCTCTATACCCAAACTCCCAAAGATTCTGCACAAATTACTTTATGCCCATTATGTTTCAAGATGTTTCTTTATATTCATGCAAGAAATATTTTTGTTCCATGAGAAGTGAGAAGAAACTTTGAGAGCCCGATTTCAAAACATATGACTCGTATAACAACAATATTTCTTGCGTATAAAAAAGATTTCTAAGAATGGTATTCAGAAATCACTGTTTCAACCAACGTATAAACTTGCTTCCTGCATAGTAGTACTTTAATACTTTTCCATCCTTCGTCGTATATTCGCCTTCTCCGCATTTTTCTCCTAAGGAATTGTTGCTGCCGCTGGGTTACGATGGGTTTCAGTCTCGTGGGGCAAATTTTTTCCCCAAATCCAGCTCCAAAAAAATAATCAGCAAAACCGACCAAAAATTAAGATTTTATTAACTTTTCGGCCCTCAGTATTCGAGATACTACATTCTGTTTTACTTATTTGCCGCTCAAAAACCGTGCAAATTCTGAAGAATTTTTTCAAAAGGTGCCCCCGAATAATTCTACCA
>JAIROR010000073.1 GCA_031257415.1 Holosporales bacterium
GCTACCTTCATCAATGTCCTCCTGAGCTTGCTCTTTTAGATATCCTATCCAGTTTTGTATATCTTTGTCTCGCTGCATCGCAGTGATTATTCTCTGTTTTTCTTGCTCCATGTTTGGAATTGCTTGACCATCCATACCATCCGTATCCATACAATACGCACCCGAAACACATGAACACGCCAAGACAACCGACAACATTAACTTTTTCATAACTATTCTCTAAAATCAAACCCTATAATTTCATACTAGCATATTAAACAACGATCTTCAAGTCAATTGATCTTATCGCAAGACTTGGTTTGAGGAAGTAGATACATAGCATCCAACCAAAAGGACTATGGAGGAGGCGGGTTATACCAAAACACTCCAAGTCGCTCGATACAATCGGTTTCTTGATTCGTGCTGCGAGTCGACAGACGAGCAGCGCTATGTTGATCTTATCGCAAGACTTGGTCTGAGGAAGTAGATACATAGCATCCAACCAAAAGGACTATGGAGGAGACAGGCTATACCAAAACACTCCAAGTCGCTCGATACAATCGGTTTCTTGATTCGTGCTGCGAGTCGACAGACGAGCAGCGCTATGTTGATCTTATCGCAAGACTTGGTTTAAGGAAGTAGATACATAGCATCCAACCAAAAGGACTATGGAGGAGGCGGGTTATACCAAAACACTCCAAAGTAACGCTGCAGACGAATTCTGCAGAAGTACAGTAGCTCAGCATCTTCTGTGAATACCACCAGCAACATTACCAATGGGATATTTAAGTTATTCTCCACTTACTCAAGTTCTCCGCCTTCTTCCTCTATCCTATCTTCTTCCTCTTCTCTCTCTTCCTTCAAGCGTCTTTCTTCCTTCAAGCGTCTTTCTTCCTCCAAAAGTTTCTCCTCTTGCGAAAATTCTTCCGCTTTTCGAGGTCTTTCCCTTTCAAGAAGTTCTTCCTCTGCTAAGAGTCTACTCAGGATTAATTTCATGTGCTCTTCTCCCCATTGCTTTAGTTCTTTTTCCCCTTGTTCTAGGATTTTCATGTATTCTTCTTTCTCTTTATTATATTTTTCTAGAGCTTTCTTGTACTTTTTTTGGGCTTCATTTTTTGAATTTCCCTCCCATGTGTATTCCTCATATTCTGGACGTATTGGCGGAGTCTTATGCATTAGTTTTGTGGCTTGTTTACCAGGATTTTGAATCGCGTAAAACTGAACTCCAAAAACTTCGAAGAATAGACGCTCAATCACACACTCAATTGGCTCTACTGATTGCAGCGTCTCATGGGGGCATATCTTGTTGAAAGTATAGCAGATTAAAAACCATGCTTTGTCTATAGTATCCTGGTCTACTTTCTGATCAGCCGAAACGAAAAGGGTCGGATCGAGAAGATACCAGCCAAAGACCTTCCAAAGAACCTTGTCAGTTCCAAAACCGTCAATAGAATCCCAGGGAATTCGTCCTTTACCCTTATCATAACATTCGATCTCTTTCTCAATTTCATTGAGGTTGTTTATACATGAGTAGATTCGGTCCCACCTGCCTCTCTTAACATCACTAATTATGTTTAGTTTCATCCTATTGATACAGGCTTGCATGACTTTGCTTTCATTCACCTTTTTGATTGTTTCCTTTTCTTTTAGTGATAGATGACAAAGCTTTTTCCCATCTTCCAGGAGCCGCCTCAGCTTCGCGCGCCAGTATTCATCTTTTTGATCGCCGACGGCAGGAGCCATGCTAGGCGAGAATCCATAAATTTCCAAGAGCATTTCTTCAAGCGCACACACAGACAACTCCATTTTCCTCAACAGCTCACTTTGAGGAATATCCTGCCTCAGCTCATTATTTTTAGAATCCCACCAGACATCAAGTCCCAATATTCTTATGAGTGCGTTCCTAAATCCTTTCACTTTTTGGGCAAATTCTCTCCCTTCCTCAGTAGAGAACTCGTTCTCTTCTTTCGTCCACAATGAATAAAATGGATCGACACCATATAAATTAAACATAGTGCTCAACCCAAGAGTCGGATCATCATCTGTGCCCCCATGGTTAATATAATCTTCCCTACATCTCTTGACAGTGTCCATGCTAGCGCAAAGATATACGTAGCTACCTTCATCAATGTCCTCCTGAGCTTGCTCTTTTAGATATCCTATCCAGTTTTGTATATCTTTGTCTCGCTGCATCGCAGTGATTATTCTCTGTTTTTCTTGCTCCGTGTTTGGAATTGCTTGACCATCCGGACCATCCATACAATACGTACCCGAAACACATGAACACGCCAAGACAACCGACAACATCAACTTTTTCATAACTATTCTCTAAAATCAAACCCCATAACATCATGCTAGCATATTAAACAGCGATCTTCAATGTACTTTTTCAAAATCATACAGTCATCCTAATTGACGACCACATAATTTTGGTTTCGAAGAGCGCTGCAGCATCACAGTTTCTTGGACCGCTGATGTTATGGGATGAGGCGAAACACCCAATGCCTAGGCCAGACGGACGAAAAACAAAACGGCACCCCCAGCGAAAAGACACACATACGCCGACATACACGCTGGCGGGCGCCGGAGGACTCGAACCCCCGACCCGCTGATTAAGAGTCAGCTGCTCTACCACCTGAGCTAGGCGCCCACACACTCAGCCAAACGGCAACCCTGGCGTCTCCTACGGGATTCGAACCCGTGTTGCCGCCGTGAGAGGGCGACGTCCTAGGCCTCTAGACGAAGGAGACTCCATGCCATTCCCCAATAGTATACACCATCCGCGCCGCTCCCGCAACAGTAATTTCACGATTGTGCCCTTATTTATGCAGTTTATGCAGATGTTTCTATTATTCCGAGCCATGTCTACGCTTTCTATTATTGGATTTCTTATTCTTACACAAATCGTCTTTGGGCGATTCTGATCCTTTTCGTTTTATCTTTTCTCGATTCTCTTCGAGCTGCCAGCAAATGAACTCCTCTTCCTTATTAGATAACCGTTGCCTGCTTAGCTCCCCTTCTTCTTCATCTGAAGATACTTCATTTTCATCCGGATTTTGATCAACTTGTTCTTCCTGCAAAGAAAGAAGAAATTGATCATTTGCGCTTAGACCTTTTGGATTTATGGGATTTGGATTTGCATGATCCAGATTGAAGAAGTCTTTTAGGGGAGGAGGCGAAGGTGATGTCGAAGGTGATGTCGAAAGAGATGTTGGGGACGGAGTTCGCAATGGATCAAATATATATCCCTGCGAAGGCTGAATACCACCCGCAGTATGTCCTGTTCGTGCAATTGGTGGAATCAGCTGTAATTGGCGGTTAGCCAAAGGCGTGGTTGGCGGCGTGGGCAAATTGCGTTCAGTTGGTGGCGTAACCGTCTCCTGGATGTCATTTTCGTTAAAAGCTTCAGGGGAAGAATGCTCATGTAGATTATTGAATATTGAGGGGCGTTGTGGATTCGGACGCGCAATACTACTTGCATTATTTGCATTATCCAAAGAATGCAGCGAATTCAATTGCTCAATACTGGCTGGAGTAGTTGGAGCTTCCTTCGGCGTCTGGTTTTCATCATCCACTTGGCCCGTTGCTGCCGCAATAGAGAGGAGAGCAAGAGCTAAACCGTTTGTTATCTCACGTTTAAACGTATTGATAAAATTTAAATGTTTCAGGTTAATCATATCATCACTCAAAAAAAATAAGTATTTTTATTATCTCATAAAACACTACAAAGCTCAACAAGAAAAGTATTTAGTATTTATTTTAACAATATCGGCAATAATTCGTAAAATTGATATTATGTATCGAATTGAATAAGGGGGCTTCTTAATTCAACGCAAGAGACTATCGCTATGAGATCGTTGAATCTATTAAACTTCAGTTACGAAATTTGCTATGAGCGGCTTTGGAAAAGAAACGCGGAGCGCAAAAAGCTGGGTTGTACACAAATACCAAAAGATTGCCAGTGCTTTTGCTCCGCAACTTCCCGACAGACAGATTCTTGCTCAAAAAGACTGCTTAATACTTCGCAGAGTTTCTTCATTAGTGAATATTTTCAAGAGCACACCGACTTTGGCGATATCAATGTGCTGAGCAAGCTCGCCGGCATCCCTCATCAATTTGAAAATAATTTCCTCATGCTCCGGATTATTAATTTTAAGTATTCTATATTCTTTAGTGCCACTTTGCTTTGTTCCCAGAATATCTCCTGTTCCGCGAAGTATCAGATCTTTATCCGCTATATAAAAGCCATCGTTACTATCTTTAATAATTTCGATTCTTTCCCGCGAGATATCGCTCATGAGTTCGGCGTGCAGCAAGATACAGAACGATTGCAAATCGCTCCTGCCGACGCGCCCGCGCAGTTGGTGCATCTGAGACAGCCCAAACCTTTCGGCATTCTCTATGATAATTACTGTGGCGTTTGGAACATCGAGTCCGACCTCTATTATCGTCGTTGAAACCAGAATATCGACTCCATCCCCCTTGAACTTATCAAATGTTTCAGCCCTCTCGGCACTGTCCATTCTCCCGTGCATCATCGCCACTCTATCTCCAAAGAATTCCTTCAAGGATGAAAAACGATCAATAACGCATGTATAGTCCCATTTATCATTCTCCTCTATAAGGGGACATATCCAATATACTTTCTCTTTTTTTGCCGTTATATTGCGTATCGAGCTTATAAGTTCATCTATTCTATTCATTGATATAGCGCGAGTTATGATGTCTTTCCGCCCCATCGGCTTTGTTTTGATAAGAGAAACTTCGACATCGCCATGCATGGAAAGAAGAAGAGTTCTCGGGATTGGCGTTGCTGTCATGCTGAGTATATGTGGGTTTTCGGCTTTATTTATAAGCATAAGCCTCTGGTTTACTCCAAACCTATGCTGCTCGTCGACAACAACAAACCCCAGCTTATTAAACTTAACGGTGTTGCTTATAATCGAATGAGTTCCAACAATGATATTGGTTGTTCCATCTGCTAAATTCTTGAGGGCTTCCCGACGCCTCTTCGTCTTGTCGGACGCAGTCAAAACGTCAACATGAACGTCGAGACCTTCGAGCATTTTGGAAAACGTTTCATAATGTTGCCTCACCAGAATTTCGGTTGGCGCAAGAAGAGCTACCTGATACCCATTTTCGACAACAAGAAGAGCAGTTAAAAGGGCAACTACCGTTTTCCCGGAACCAACATCTCCCTGCAAAAGGCGAAGCATCGGCCTTCCCGTAGCGAGATCAGCTCGTATTTCTTCCAGGACCTTCTTCTGATCATCGCTCAATTTAAATGGCAATTTCTCCATGAACTTTTTCACTAAAGTTGCCTTCGAAAGATCAATGATGTATCCCTCGGAGTTCTTGTGCTCATTGCTTATCCTCTTGGCAATATGTTCAGCGAGGAATTCATCAAAGCACAATCTTTGCTTGTATGGGCCTTCTAATGTAGTGTCGCTTTCGGTTTGCGGGTTATGAATCATTTCGATCGATTTCTTAAAAGAGTACCAGTCCCTCTGCTCTAGAAAATCGTCTGGAATCCACTCGGCAACATCAATATCTTTCATCACACTGACTGCCTCTTTTATAATAGCCTTTACATGGTACATAGTAATCCCACCAGTCAGCCGGTATACGTTATGTATTCCAACCAACTGATCAATAGAAGTGACCTGGCAAATCGTCTCCGGATGAACAAATTGGAATTCTCCATTTGGCCCTTCTGTAAGCCTGCCGCAGACAGCAACCTCCGAGCCGATCCGCAAATAATACCTGAAAAGCCTCGCCATCGAATTGAAGAATACGAGACTAACCTGAACATTCCCAACAAGACCAATTGCCTTCTTTGGAGCTTTCGATTTATACCTCTTCTCTTCAATACCAAGAATTCTAAATTCCACAACTATCACTTTGTTGAGGTGCTGTCTCGATGGAGACTCAACGCGCTGCTTTAGAAAAGAATATGATGGCATAAACAAAAGAGCATCGATAATCTGATCCCCCATCAGCCTCTTGATTAGATCTTTTCTGCTTTTACACTCGCGACCTATTACGTTTTCTATGCTGTCAAACAATCCCATAGCAGTATTCAACGCAACCTTATTTGTATCTTTTTGTATCTTTAATTGTACACTAACTCGCGTCCCACCGCAACCCAGCGAAACTTTGAACTCGGCCTTCCAACCGTCGGTGTTCACCTTTTCACAAAGAGACGATGAGTTTTTAAACCATGAATTTTCTATGAATGGGAACTTCTATAATCCACGAGATAACCGAGGAGTTTCTGCGAGAAAAGATTTGCACATGGTAATATAAAATGTCATACTGTATATATGTGGTGGTTATGCTGCGTGTATTGCGCGAGTGATGGCTTTTTATAAGGAGAAAATGTTATGAAAAAATTAATTAGAGGACTTACAATTAGAGGACTTACAATTAGAGGACTTATAAGTGCGGCCCTGTTTGTTTCTGTGAATTGTCTTGCAGGAACTGCAAATGCAATGGAAACAACAAAGAAAGTCGAAGAAATAAAAAATGTAATAAATGAAGCAGAGAATAGAGAGACAATCTTATTTGAAAGTGCTGATGAACGTGAGCTAGCAATGACATCTTTGGATAAAATTGCTAAAATGGCAGAATATGCTATCAAAGTGATTAATGAGAAACCCGCGATTCAAGATAAAAACATACCTAAAGAATACGAACAAGAGATTGAATGTCGACAAAAGCGTGGATACAAAGTTGTTCCATCGAAATCACCGGAGGAACTTCTTAATTTTATTAATGAAAAAATCGATGCTTGTTTGCGTTCTTTTAAAAACCAATCCTACAAAGCGGATAGACTAGGCTCTGTTGACGTACAAAAAATAAGAATCACATTACCCCGAAAAGTGTGGTATAAATATCTACAAATTGCGTATTAACAAGGACAACGCGTATGGCCTACCAAATACCTGAATC
>JAIROR010000002.1 GCA_031257415.1 Holosporales bacterium
AAAAAAGGTTAACACGCGGTCGTTTTTTCCAAATATTTTTGCGGCAGTTAAATTTTTCTGTGTAAAATAGGTGGTTCGTTAATAGTTTGTTTATGAAGTGGGCAAAAACCAAGGGAAAGCAATAGTTCTCTGAAGTCGACCCAGGTGCCCGTTCCGGTTACTTCATTCCATTTTTTTTCTCATGGGACAAAATGGGACAAAAATTTTTCTTGCATAAAAATAAAAAAGTATGCTATCATGTTATTGATACCTGTTCTTGCGAGCTCTCTTTTCCTGGAAAGTTCGCTGGGTTAACCAGGAGGATGTTGGTGTATGCATCCTGGAATCAGGCGGTAATTCTCTGAAGTTGTTATTTCTCTGAAGTTGTTAATTCTCTGAAGTTGTTATTTCTCCGCGCCTAGTGCTATAATCAACATAGTATATTTAAATACGAATCTCGTGTTTAGTCATGTCTGAAGCGAAGGATTTTCTTGGTAATAAAAGGTATGTGGATATATTTAATGAGCTTGTTGACGAATATATAGAGACAGGAACCCCAGTTGGGTCGCGAACTCTTTCCAAGAGGATGGTGAATGCGTTGTCGCCTGCGACGATAAGGAACGTTATGTCCGATCTTGAGGATTTGGGAATATTGTGCTCGAAGCACACGTCGTCGGGCCGCAAACCAACTCCGAAGGGGTGGAGATATTTTATAGATAGCCTGGCGGAGGTATCCCTGGAGGATTTGCCCAATGCCTATAGGGAGCAGATGCGGAAGGTCGAGGAATCGGCGAAGATGGAGAGCATGGCCTCAGTTCTTGGCAAGATTTCGGATATGCTTTCGAATATCGCAAATTGTGTCAGCGTTATTACTGTGCCAACTGTCAATGATAAATCTATCAGGCACATAGATTTTGTTTTGCTTTCTCCAGGAAAGGCTCTCGTTGTTATCGTAACCGACGATGGAGATGTTGAAAATCGTCTGATAGAGGTTTCAATGGACGTTTCGAACAGTGTCTTGGAAAAGGCTTCCAAGTATCTCAATACCAAACTTTGCGGTTCGACTTTGTCAGAAATCAGGAATTTAGTTGATATTGATATAAATGCTCATCAGGAAGGACTGGATGAAATAGCGAATTCGATAGTAGAGAAAGGTATAGGAGTTTGGACAAACGATAATGACAAAAACGACAGAATAATAATAAAGGGCCAAAGCAATTTATTGTCAAATATAAACGAAATAGAGAATCTTCAAGATTTGTTTAAAAAGCTAGATGAAAAGCAGATGGTGCGAAGCTTGTTGGACGAATCCGTGAAAGGCAAGGGAATCAAAGTCTTCATTGGAGCTGAAAACAAATTATTTGATTTCGCAGGTTGCTCGATGATAATCGCACCCTATAAAAACTCAGTCAAAAAAATCATCGGGGCGATAGGAGTGATAGGGCCCGAGAGAATGAAATATGGCCACGTCATAACAATTGTTGATTATACTGCAAAGATGCTGGAAAAACTTATATGAAGTTATTGAATAGGCCCCCCCTGATTGCGAGTGTATACCCAAACACCAAATTTCAAAAACAAGAAGCTTGACTGATTCGCCTTCATGTGTTAGCATTATATTATAGGCGCCGTTTTGGGGAGAGCTTGTTGTGAATTATATTGCTTGTGTTGTGACCAATGTTATAACTGGTCTTGCGAGTTGTTTCAGGAATTGTCTCAGGAATTGTCTTGTTCTTGGGGGGATGAATTGTATCGGAACTGCTTTTATTATTGTTTATTCTTTGAGTATATGCGATGCTGGTGCTTCGTCTTCTATTCGTATGCCCAAGGAGCAAAGTCATGGCTATATCCCTGGGATGTATGGAAAATTTGTTAATGAGAAATTCGTGCTTGACAACAGGGGCTCTCCGTGGGCTCCCAAAGATTATCCCTTTGTTAGAATGGAGCATGTTGCAAACTCATATCATGGCTCGAGCGCGCCGGTTTGGTCAACAATAGTCGAAGATTTTGGGAAGGAGCTTGGAAAGAATCACAAGATCGTCAAGATAAGCAATGCAGGAGGCAAACTCTTCTCGAAGGATCCGTTCTTCCAGAATACAACTCCTAAGACTGCATACTGTTGGGAAGAGCATGATGAATCGCAGAAGGGGCCTTTCGGTGCATACGCCATCAAGCACACGTTCTTCTTCGATTCAGGGGTCGCCCCGCGAAGAGACCACTACTATCCCGTCGAGGAAGATCTGAGGAAGCTCTTTGCCAATTTTAAGTCGCTGCTCCTCAATGATCCAGACGATCTTGAGGAATCGGCGGATGTCAGCTCCCTGTTTACCGCTGTGTTTGATGATGAGACGCTATCAAGCTTTAAGGTGGAGCATCCGTTTTTGAAAGGGTATCTATCGGCTATCAGGATTCCAACGACAACGCCGCTACCGGGGGATAAAGGCATCCTGGCCTCCCTGAAAGATCTCCTATCGACGGGTGATAGCGAGGCCACCAAGCTGGCGCAAATGATATTCGGAAGTCCAGATAATGGTTCGTTAAAGGGAGGCCTCCTTTCGCCCAATACTATCAGTAATACCTTCAAATCCGAGGCAAGTGAATATGATCCTCTTTCGGCAATTACAAGTCTCCTCGGAACTCCATCGGTAGAAGGCAAAACTATATTCCAATTGCTGGAGGAGCTGAATCCCAAGTAGAAAGCCGTGAGCAGAAGGATTCATGAGTCAATGTGGGGGTATACCCAAACAACAAAAGACTGCGGCCTTTCCAGACCAGAAATATCTCTGGCGACTTGCCTCCTCTCAGACAATCTCTTGGGGTTTGGGTATACCTATAGAACTTGTCTCAGACAATCTCTTGGGGTTTGGGTATACCTATAGAACTTGGAAGAAGCTCACAGAGATTTCCTTTAGTCTTTATCATCACTATTATCGCTGGTAGATTCCTCGGATCCCTCCTCATCCTCATCGGCGGCGGCTTTATCCTGAAGCTCTTGGGCAGTCATCACCCTGATTGGGATATCGACTGGCACTTCTGCATGCAGCAATACTCTGACGGAATGATTGCCAACGGACTTTATGGGAGCAACGAGCTGCACCTGGTTTTTATTAACCGCGAACCCCAATCCCTTCAGCTCTACGCAAACATCAGCCGCCCTGACCGATCCAAAGAGCATCCCAGACTCGCTCGCCTGCCGCACAAGAACAAGGGAAACATCTTTCATTTTCTCCTTCGTCTTTTCAGCATTGGCTTTCTGGCTCAGATTCTGAGTCTCTATTTCCGTTCTCCTCGTCGAAAAATACTCAAGATTGGCAGGGGTAGCGCGCAGAGCCTTCCCCCTCGGCAAAAGGAAATTCCGCGCGAACCCGCTCTTGACCTCTACCTCATCACCTATAGAACCAAGTTTTTCAACCTTCTCTAGCAAAACAACTTTCATAACACTCTTTCTTTCAAGACAACATATCCAGCAAGCACATAAGATATATCATATCACTTTGCATTGCAAATGTCTATAGAAATAAGTTCCCGGTTGCAACCATTGTATTTTCGCATTGAATACAAAGGTTTTCAGTATATTCAGCCGATGCAGGGCGCTCGGATATTGATACTCGAACCAATTTCCCTTCGCATACTGCTTTAATACTTTTCCCATCCTGCTGCAATACCATGGAAAAGTTGGTTGCGCCAGTGACCCTGCTTATGACGAAAGCTGCCCCTAAAATGCCACTTCTCAATAACGATTCATGAGGGGAGGCATGGAAAACCTCATGAGAGGCGTCGTTATTGGCATCATGAGAGGCGTCGTTATTGGCATCATGGGAGGCGTCGCCGCCGAAGATGTTTATAGAGAAACAATCATCTTTTATTGTTTTCGTGACGAAAACTGTCTTCGAAGACTTGAGCTCAAGCGCTATTTTCATACGGATTGTTTCGTTCAACTTTTCTTGATTATCGTCGTCGACAAAAATAACAGCAGTTGCGGTGCCGGACAGGTTATCGAAATCGGGCATTTCTTTGAATGTGTCTACGATCCAAAATTTTACTACCCCGTTATTAACTAAAGGCCCCATGTTTACATTCTCCTGTACACGCGCGTGCTGCATCAGTGGCAGATCTTGGCAGAATAACAGAAATCTGGCAAGCAGAATAGCGAAAATCTGGCAAGCAGAATAACAGAAATCTGGCAAGCAGAATAGCGAAAATCTAGCAAGCAGAATAACAGAAATCTGGCAAGCAGAATAGCGAAAATCTAGCAAGCAGCGCGGTAGCGCAATACTGATAATAACATGCGCGCCACAAAAGAAACCATCAAATAGGCCCGATTACGAAGAATGTATTCATTAATTTTTGAGCAGCGAATGTTTCACGTGAAACATTTTGGTTATGGTAAAAGAAATTATTCGATAGAATAGAGGTTTTGCAAAATGGCCGATGTGGAGCACATCATCCAACGGCCTCTTCTGAGCCAAGAAACCCACAAGAGAAAAGAAAAAAAATTGTCCCTTGCCCAACAGGCGATAAAAATTGTCCCTTGCCCAACAGGCGATAAAAATTGTCCCTTGCTTGACGGGCGATAAAAATTGTCCCTTGCTCAACAGGCGATTTTGAGATATATATATACGATATTATAGGCAAGATTTGTAATAGTCCGTTTGTGTTTTTCCTTGTTGATGCCTTCACAGACGCTCCTTTCCTGGGAAATCCGGCAGGCGTATATTTAATGACGAAAGATATTCTCTCATATAAAACAGAAGATTTGCAAAGAATGGCGACGTATTTCGACTGGTCTGAGATATCTTATATATCGCGAATATCAGAAAATAAATATCGAATAAGATGGTTTTCGCCCCGCGACGAGGCTCCCCTGTGTGGACATGCAACCCTGGCTGCTGCCCATATCCTGTTTCATACTGGCCATGTAACAGGAAATCGCGTAGACTTCGTTTTTAACGACGGAATAATACAAACAACAAAAGAGACAGACAGTATTAATAATGGCTTTATATCAATGTTATTTCCAATTAAGCCAATAAAAAAAGCACAAGACATCCCTTTTGACCCCAAGGAGATTATCGGGATCAGCGAATATGAGGATATATTGAAGGATGATTTAGTATATGTTATAATTTTAAAAGATAGCAATTGTGTTCGAAGAGTAAAACCAAATTCAAAGGCAATAAAGAAGATCAATGCGAGAGCAATCATAGTCACAGCGAGAGGCCCCAATAAACATAATTGCGAATATGATTTTTGCTCAAGATACTTTGCTCCGAGCGTTGGATTGTATGAGGATCCTGTCTGCGGTTCTGCGCACTGCAGGCTGACTCCATACTGGGCCCAGATCCTGAACAAAACAGAAATGCTGGCATTCCAGGCTTCCGAAAGAACCGGCATTTTAAAGGTTGGCTTATGCGGAGATTATGTTAGAATAAGTGGGAGGGCCGTGATAACCGCTGAGTTTCTGAGTCTATGGCGGCATTGAAGTTTTGTGAGTCTATGGCGGCATTGAAGTTTTGTGAGTCTATGGCGGCATTGAGGTTTTCTGAGTCTATGGCGGCATTGAAATTTTGTGAGTCTATGGCGGCATTGAGGTTTTGTGAGTCTATGGCGGCATTGAGGTTTTGTGAGAGTTGTTGAGTGATGAGGACTTCAAATTCTATGGCCTTGCATCTTAATAATAACAGTTTGATTTCGGAGGTTTAATTATGGGATTAAAAATGCATAGCGTCTTATCTAATGACCCCAGCAGCTTCGTTCCACTACAAGTTAGAAGCGCTAAGTTGACTTTAAGATTGTATAATACTTTGTCTGGAAAGATCGAGGACTTCGTTCCTATAACCAGACGCAATGTCAGGATGTATGTGTGCGGCCCAACCGTATATGATAAAGCCCATCTTGGCAATGCTAGGCCGGCCGTCGTTTTCGATACTTTGTATAGATTGCTCAGAATCCTGTATCCAAAAGTAACGTATGTCAGAAATATAACGGATATAGATGACAAAATATACAGAGCCGCAGTCGAAAGGGGAATCAGCATGGAAGAACTGACAAGGGGAACAATCGAGCGCTACCGTGCCGATACTTTGGCTCTCAATGTTCTGCCTCCTGATGTCGAACCAAGAGCAACAGAACATATTGCCGATATAATCAAATTTATAAAAAGATTGGTAACCAATGGCAGCGCATATGTCGCCAATAATCATGTGTATTTTGATGTTTTGAAATACAAGAATTATGGAGCCCTTTCTAAGAAGAATATCGAAGATTTGATTGCTGGAGCCAGAGTAGAAATTTCCGAAAACAAGAGGAACCCCCTTGACTTCGTGCTCTGGAAGCCGGCCGATGAAAACTTCGATATAGGCTGGGAAAGTCCATGGGGAAAAGGGCGCCCAGGCTGGCACATAGAATGCTCCGCAATGGCCCATAGGCATCTCGGATTCCCATTCGATATCCACTGCGGAGGTCTCGATCTTGTGTTTCCTCATCATGAAAACGAAATGGCGCAGTCTTGTTCTTTTGGCGGTTCCCGTTCCCCCCACACAATGGCCGCTTATTGGGTCCACAATGGCCACGTCAATATCGACGGAGCAAAAATGTCTAAGTCCGCAGGAAACTTCCTCACAATCAACGATACCCTGCGGGAATACGATGGAGAAGTGGTGCGGATGTCTCTCCTCATGTCGCACTACTCCTCCCCAATAAATTTCAGCGAGAATATGCTGCTGCAGGCGAGAAGTATTTTGAGTCGCTGGTATAGGGCAGTTAGGTATATAAACGTGATCGATGGCTTCGATACGCTGGAAGCA
>JAIROR010000108.1 GCA_031257415.1 Holosporales bacterium
AATATTAACACCTGTTCCTGCGGGCTCTCTTTCCTTGGAAAGCTTGCTGGGTTAACCAGGAGGACTTTGGTGTATGTTTGCGAAACTATGATGAAAAGTCTCGAGAAATCGGTTTAGGAAGCGACATCTGGGTCGATTCTGCAAGGTTATTTTCTGCCTGATTTGCGAATTTGCGAACAACCTACACAACTTTCTCGTATCACGCATCCATATTCGTCTATAATGACTACGTAGGTAATAACCGTGGGAATTGTCGCTGGTGATGTCTGTAGGAATCTTTCAGAGAGATATTACTGGTGCTCTCATAGAGCTTGAAGCACAAGCAAAAAAAAAGAGGACTGCCAGCGGCGAAAGGGTTCACACGCCTACGACAGGCTATAGGAGCATTACCCTAAGGGACGGGTGTGATGGAAAGAATGCCGAAAGTGATTCTATGCTGATTCACAGAATCTTGCAGAGGAAAGTTATTTACGGGGGTCTGAATTCGTCGGATCTGAGATCAATACTTCTAAAAATAATAAAGAATGAAATGGCAATAAAAATAGGAGAAATCGATTCCGTTTCGGCGACCCGTGATTCACTTATAATTTATGAGTTACTGAAAAAGTGATTAAAGTCAATAATATAACCAAAACATTCAATAAGGGAAAGCTAAAGGCTCTCGACGGTGTTTCATGTACTGTTCCTGAGAACAAATTCGTTGGTCTTGTGGGACCCGACGGAGCGGGAAAAACAACTCTACTTCGGATAATGGCCGGAATCATGGATCCGGATAGCGGCTGCATAACCTTCCTTGGAGAAGGGCAGCGATACTTTGAAAAACCTGCAGAAGAACTTCATCAAATAATGTCGTATATGCCGCAAAAATTCGGATTATATGAAGATTTAAGCGTAATAGAGAACCTGACTCTCTACGCTGAATTGAAGGGTATTCCGAAGACAGACAGAGATAGTGCTTTTGAAGTTGTTTTGAATATGACCAATCTGAACAACTTTAAAGATAGACTCGCTGCAAAGCTTTCTGGCGGGATGAAGCAGAAGCTTGGGCTTGCTTGTTCTTTGCTCAAAAAGCCTCGCATTCTTATTCTCGATGAGCCATCTGTCGGTGTTGACCCCAGCTCAAGAGTTGATCTAACAAACATGGTGCACTCTATGATTGATTCAGGGACGACGGTAATCTGGAGCACAGCGTATATGGACGAGGCAGAGCAGCTTGATCATGTTATCCTACTCAACGAAGGGAAAACCTTTTTCGAAGGCAGCCCCAGAGACGCCCTCAAATCGGTCGAATCGCGAGTTTTTATAATCAATGATGAAACGATAGATAAAAGACATCTTGCCCATGAGATCCTGAAAAAGGATTATGTCGTCGACTCAGTCATTCAGGGACGGAACGTCAGATTTGTGGTGAATCACAATGGCCAACACGATATAGAAGGAGCAGTTCAGACAAGACCAACGTTTGAGGATGCTTGTATTGACATGCTTGGCGGAGTACAGCACAAGGAATCACTATTGGAAAGCTATATGAAGGAGACCTATTTCAAGAGCGGAAGCAAGGATGATATCATTGTCGAGGCAATCAAGCTCACGAAAAAGTTTGGTAATTTTACAGCTGCAAAGGATATATCGTTCGCCGTAAAAAGAAGCAAAATACTTGGGTTGCTTGGGCCAAACGGAGCTGGCAAATCAACTACCTTCAAGATGTTGTGTGGCTTATCAGTGCCAACATCCGGCATTGCCAAGATCGCAGGCATTGACGTATTGGATCTCAAAAACAATGCCAAAATTAATATTGGATATATGGCACAAAAATTCTCTCTCAACGAAGTTTTATCTGTTCGGCAGAACCTTGAATTCTTCGCTGGAGCGTATAGACTCGGAGGAAAAGCAATCGATATTGCAGTGGACAAGATGATCGAAATCTTCCACCTCAACGAAGTTGCAAATACAAGTTCTGGACTCCTTTCAATGGGCTTTAAGCAGAGGCTTTCCCTCGCATGCTCGATCATGCACAAACCGCAGGTTCTGTTTTTGGATGAGCCAACCTCCGGCGTGGATCCCATAACTCGTAAGGAATTCTGGCAGCACATGAATTGCATGGTTCGTCATGGAGTTAGCATCGTTATCACGACCCACTTCATGGACGAAGCCGAAAACTGCGACGACATAGCACTCGTGTATAACGGCCAGGTGAGAGCAACTGGTTCTCCTGACGACCTCAAAAAACTGTGTAGCAATCAGGATAATCCGACATTAGAGCAGGCGTTTATACAAATTATCTCCGAGGTCGGCTAATTTCATCAGAAAATGGTGACCATTATTGTGGACTGAAATATCATTGATAGCTCGGCATTATTGAACAAATTTGGGCTGTTGAAAACTTGTGCGAGTTATCAACATATTTCAGTTTACAGCGACGACCACTATTTTGGTTATACATTTGTTTGGGCTTGAACACCGAAACCAATCCAGAAGCCAGCTCATGATACAGGACGGAGAAAAATCTTTTTTTGGGACATAATGGGACATAAAAATAACTTGCATTGGAGAGAGATCTATGTTAGCCTGTAAGTATAAGGAGACCACGTAGCGCTGTTAGTTTGTTCGTGGTCTCTTTATGGATCTTGGTGATCTAAGGAAAGATTATCAGCTTTTCAACATATCTGATGATCTTAGCCAGGATCAATTAGAGGCCGAAAGGGAGCGTTTACAAAAGATCATTGATAACTTTAACCCTAGGTATAGTCATTTGGACCGTCCAATAATTTTGGAAACAGATAAAGAAAAGAATAATGTTTTGCGGGATAAACAAGAACTACTACTGGCTTACGATGAGAACAAAAAAATCATGGGAAACTGGAAAACATACATGTTAGACTAATCATAGGATACAGCTTGGGGAGGAATCCTTCTTATGAAGAGATTTTTGATGTTGTTGGTTTTTATAGGGAGCGCTTGTGCTTCTGAAACTATTTTTGGATGTGAAGACGAAGAAGATGATCCTTACTGGAATGAATTATGCGAACGCCAAGAGGAATATAGGAAAACAAGTTATGCAAAACCTGAGATTGTAGCTATAATGGATAATATTGAAAATGAAATAAATAAAACAATAGGGCAAGATTCAACGGGTGCTTATGCTTTCTCTTTATTTATAAAACCAGATATAAGACAGTTCGTTGATTATACATTAAATAACTTTAATGATTTAACAGAAGGTAATAAAGATAAGTTTAGAGAAGTATTATATCTTGCGGCTCCTATGGCTGATTCAGATACTCGTCTGAATAGAATAATAGATCTTATACCTAATAGAGATAGATATTCTGTTAAAAGAGATAACTTTCAGTATAGAAGATTCTGTATTCAAATGTATAGATTAAGAGCAATAGAACAAGCAAGGAT
>JAIROR010000008.1 GCA_031257415.1 Holosporales bacterium
CCAAAACCCAATCCAAGGACTAGGCAAGGAACAACAAGTCTGGTAACTAATTTTGGGAAGTTCTCGCAAGTGATTATTTATGGCATTCATAGCTGCGCGGAGGCGCTGAAGTTCGGTCGGTGTAAAAAGTTGTATCTTCAAACTGGGAAGTCTTTCCGTGATTTGCCGGTGAACTGTAAGTGCTCCGTTATGGAACTCTGCGAAAGTGATATTCTGAAGATGATTCCCAAGGGAGCAGTCCACCAAGGGGTTGCTGCGGAAGTTGCCGATAATTTGTATTACTGTGATATCACTGATTTTTCGGCGACTCCAGAGAATTGCGGAATAGCAATCCTAGACGGAGTCACGGATCCGCACAATTTCGGAGCAATCATCAGGACTGCAGCAGCATTTGGTCTTTCTGGAATCATCGTTTCGGAGAGGTCTTCGTGTCGTATCAATGGAACGGTCGCGAAAGCGGCAAGCGGCGGCATGGAGCACCTGTCCATATGCGTTGTGAAAAATATCGCCAGCGCAATCGACAGGCTCAAGGAGTATGGATTTTGGATTTTCGCGGTCTGCGAGAGCGGGAAGCAATCCATAAACGAAGTCAGTTTGAAGGGAAAGACGTGCCTTATTTTGGGAGCCGAAGGAGCCGGTATTCGCCATCTTCAAAAAGAGAAATCAGATTTTATCGTTAGGTTGTCAACTTCAAATAAATTTCCAACTCTTAATGTTTCGAACGCCGCAGCCATAGCATTTTACGAGCTGTCCAAGCAGAATGGATCTGTATAGAGTGATATCAAAGTACAGCGGGGAGACTTCTAAAACGTGCGTTTCTATAAAGTTAGGTAATCGAAGTGAGATCAACCCGGATGCCGCTTTCCGGATCGGTTCCGCAGGATTATCGCTTTTCTTCGGGCGGGCTCTCGAGATTTTTCTCATAGTTTCGCGGACGATACACCAACCCCCTCCTGGTTAACCCAGCGAACTTTCCAGGAAAAGAGAGCCCGCAGGAACAGGTGTTAATAATATGGTAACATACTTTTTTATTTTCATGCAAGAAAAATTTTTGTCCCATGATCTCCTGATTCGTCTCAAATCGGGATGCTTCTTGGAGTTTCTTTCAACAAACTCGATTATGCTTTATACTCCACGTTTGAACCATGTTGTTATTTTCTGCATCAGTGATTTGTTGTTTGAAAATTGAAAATTGTGACTACTCAAGCAATACAGCATCGATCCGGCCGTTGAGGCGAAAGAAGGAGTCTGAACAAAATCGTGCGAACCGATTGTTCTTATCGGCTTGCCGAGTCGTACAAATGAGTTTTTGAAATATTTGCTCATTTTGATGAATTCATTAAGACCTGCTATTTTGCTGCCTCCTCCTGTGATTACTATTCTTTGTGCCATAATTTGAATTGTATTTACCTTCTCTTGAACGAGCTCGATGATTTCTTCGAGACGCGCCCTTATGATTGAATCAAGCATTGCTTTTGAAACATTTTGCATATGCTCCTCGCCATACTCGTCGATTCTTGGAATAAGACACTGCTCCATGTCGTCGAGCGACGAATCGTTGCCAGAGGATACCCCATACAGAATCTTCAGTCTTTCGGCATGCGAATGCAAAGTTCTGAGTATTATCGATATATCATTTGTAATATTCTGGGCTCCTATTGGAATAGGCTCTATGTATAACAAGTTCCCACTGTGAAAAAAAGCAACTGTAGTAACGGAGCCACCAAAATCGACGAGGGTAACTCCAGAGAGGAGTTCCTCATTAAGGAGCACAGAGAGCCCTGAGGCATACGTTGATGATATAAATCCTTCGACTTCTATGTTGTTCCTTCGTATGCAATTTCTGATATTCTTTATGAGAGCAGAAGAAGCGGTTAGTATATGAACCGATGCTGTTATGTTTTCCCCAACCATTCCTATCGGATCTTGTATATCAACGGCATCATCAATTGAATATGAAATCGGGAAAATATGAATAATTTCACGGGTCTCTGTGTTGATATATCTTGATGTGTCGAAGTTCAAAAGCGAGTTGATGCAAACATCATCGACGGGCAGTTGACCGAGTGCCATCTGTGTTTCAACGCTCGTAGACTCAATGGCCCACGACGGCAACGAAACAAAAACGGATTTAATTGATTTTTGGGCGTCTTTTTCAGCCGAAGAAACAGCGTTTAGTATTGCCTCCTCAAGCTCCTCCAGATTCGTTATGCTATTTCTTTTGATTCCTCTTGCGAAATGGTAGCCAGCTCCAAGTACTCTCAAAGCCCTCTCGTTCTCGGATGCCTCCAGATTTCCCTTTCCACTTGGGACCCCCCTTCCTATTGCACAGCAAATTTTGGACGTTCCAATATCAAGAATCGCAACTTCTCTCTTGGTATCTATGACTTTTTTCAGCACTGCTTCTTCAGATATAGCGTAAACAATCGAATGCATACGTGCAGTATACGAGAATATGCCTTTATAAGAAACCCAAAAAACTGTGCTACCACAAAGAAACCTACGCAAGTTTTGTAAGTACTGACAAATGCCCAACAGAAGCAAAGGGAAATGAATCAGAATAAAAGCCTGTTATGCTTGAAACTTTGCGATTTATATTCACTCTTAACTCAAGCCGAAAAAACTACTAAATCTTCTGATGAAGAAGATTCGAATCCTTATCTGGGCAAGAGTCAAATTCATATCAGCGTTTCAATCGGAATTCATATCAGTATTTCAATCGGATTTCCCAAAATCTCTTTAAGTTTTGCCAAAAATAGACCAGCCTCTTTTCCATCTATAACTCTGTGATCTATTGCATATCCAAGCGTCAATGTGTAACCTACTACTATTTCGTCGTTCTCATTTACTATTGGTCTTTTCATGATCCTTGGTATTGAAACAATGCTTGCCTGCGGTGGATTGATAATAGAGAGGAATGATTCGACTTCTATCACTCCTAGGTTTGATGTTGTTATTCCTGCTCCCTGCAGCTCACTGATTTTTAATGAGCCTCTTCTGGCTTTTTCTACAAGAGATCGGACCTCAGTCGCTATCGCAATTATGCTCTTCTTATCCGCATTCCTGATGACCGGAGTATAGAGTTCTCCTTGTCCAGTTGAAATCGTAAAAGCCACGTCGTTGTTATGAAAGTATCTGATGCTTTTCGTATCTTCAACCCACATTGCATTAATGTTTGGATAACTCCTCATTGCAATAGCGACTGCTTTAATAACGAACTCGTTGGCCGTTATCTTGACATTCTCCAGAACAGTGCTCTTCTTGAAGTGCAGAAGGAGTTTATGTAATTCTGAAACATTGGCTGTTGTCTGCATATAAAAATGAGGAACAGTTTGCTTACATTCTATAAGGGTATTTGCAACGGCAAGCCTTACGCCAGCTACTTTTTCATCATGAAAATCTCCAGATTTCTGTGCGAGAACATCACTTGGGCCGGTGCCCATCCCCTCCGCAGGACTCTGAGTTGGTATGGGATTCTGCCCAAAAGCATCATCTTCACTTGAACCTGGGCCAGTGCCCATCCCCTCCGCAGGACTCTGAGTTAGTGTGTGTTTCTGCGCGAGAACGTCGTTTTTCACTATTCGTCCATTTGGGCCGGAGCCAATGCCTATTTTTTCTATATCTATACCATACTCGATAGCAATCCTCTTCGCCAATGGACTCGCATATACTCTCACAGGATGCGATTGGTTTTCAAGCCGCCGGGGTTCAGGACGCGCTGGGGCAGACGAAATCTCCGCAGGCCGCACTCTGGCAATTACCCCATCAACTCCCTCGTTTAAAATAAACCTTTCAACATCCTCATCAGAATCTTCTTTTTGCTTGATCACTGCAATTTTTGATCGCACATGAACATCATGAGTTCCTTCCTGTACCAGTATCCTATACATCGTCCCCTCGTGCTTAGATTCAACGTCCATTGCTGCTTTATCCGTATCTATCTCAGCTATCACCTCACCAAGCTCAATCTTGTCACCCTCTTTTTTGAACCACTTAATTAGGGTTCCCTTTTTCATCGTTGGACTGAGCGATGGCATCGTCACAAAAACTGGCATTACGTTCTATTTATTACTGTAATCTCACAGCTATCATGCCAATATCTCAGATATTTTGCAAGGCCATTTTTCTATCTCTCTGCACAATACACATTTTATGACGCATTTTGTGTGTTATGCGATTTTCTTCTTTATGTTCTTGCGAAGAACAAGTGCCAGCCCAGTTGCCATGGATAACAGTACTGCTGCGTTCCTCAGGATAATGGGCCACACATCTCCAACAAGACACAAAGTTCTTAAGCAGGCCACGTAATACCTCGCTGGAAAAGCGTATGTGATGAGTTGAAGCCACATCGGCATACTCTTGATTTCGAAAATGAATCCAGAGAGCATCATCGTGGGGAGGAAGGTAACTGCCATAACTCCCATCGACGCGTTGAACTGATCCTTTGTGGCATTCGAAATGATAAGGCCTATCAAGAGAGCAACAATTATGAAAATCGATGTGACAAGAGATGTTGCGAATACAGAACCTTCAAAGGGAACACCGAACAATATCTTGCTAACGACAAGAGAAAATACGAAAGCAACAACGCTCAGCACAAAATATGGAATGATTTTAGAAGCGATAATCTCCCAAATCGAAACTGGTGTCGATATCAGCGCCTCCATTGTTCCTCTTTCCCACTCCCTTGCAACAACCATTGATGTCATAAATGCGCCTGCTATTGAAAGGATCATCGTGAGAGCTCCAGCAAGCATAAAATTCACAGTTTCGGTCGATGGATTGAACCAGATCCTGTCGATAATATTTATAGGAGGCCTGGCATTAAGTTGCTTCATCATCCATCTGGAGAAGATTCCCTCTGCGTATCCTTCGATATAGACTGCTGTGTTTGGATCACTTCCGTCGCTTATTATCTGTATGCTAGGTTTTTTGCTTTCGCTTACAAAATTCTTTGAGAAATTCTCTGGGATAATCACTATCCCCTGCGTCTTACCCGCCTCCAAGTTTCCTTTTGCATCCTGCAATGAGTATACAACGTTCGTATTGAAGTATTTTGAATCCGTGTATGAATTTGCAAGGTCCTGACTCAGCTTTCCAGTATCGTGCATAACAAGGTCGATGCCAATATTTTCTATATTAAACGACAAACCGTAACCGAAGATAACAAGAAGCAATATTGGAAAAATAAAAGCAACCACCCAGTTACTCGGGTCCCTTTTTATCTGCTTCGCCTCTTTTACTACTAGAGCTTTGATTATTTTAAAATTCACTGAATCGTCCAAACCTCGAACCTAGGACTCATAGTATATACCCAATTACATCTGAAGGTTCAGCATTTCTTGTGATGACTCTAGAAGCATAATTTCCAAACTATGCCTCAACACAGAGAAACTGCAGAATTTCCCAAATTTGAACAAGTCTGAAACAGGAACAGCGACTTGCCATATCTTCTTGTAACCACGTATATACCAGCCACATTTGCCCCCCCTAACAACCTTAATTTTGAAATCATAGGCATTCACGATAAACCAACAATAATTGCAAGTTTGTCATTAATCTTCACCACAATTTTCCAAAAGAAATCTCAAAAAGAAATGAAATACTGAAAGGAAAGTATAGGTTGTCTGACGTTGAAAAGGAAGCCAGGAAAATATTGGGAATTGATCATTTGAATAGTTTCCTTATGAGACTCCTTTCACCATTTCAGAACTGTATCCGGCGAATATGTTATAATGCTATAATAATCTTGTTAACGTGGGGTCGTGATCATTACTGTAACCGAGCAGGCGGAGATAATAAAGAGGGCTGCGGCAGAGGCAGGAGATGTTCCTGGAGTCTACATGATGATGAATTCCGAATCTGGAGTCATGTATGTCGGGAAGGCGAAGAGCTTGAAAAAGAGGCTTCTTTCGTATACGCGCACTCAAAACATGTCAAACCGCTTGAAGATGATGATATCCAAAGTAGCCAAGGTTGAATTTATAATAACTCGTTCTGAAACGGAAGCTTTGATTCTTGAGATCAACATGATAAAGGATAAAAAGCCATTCTTCAATGTGATGCTCAAGGATGACCAAACCTATCCATACATTGTGATAGATGAAACGACTGATTTCCCAAGAATATATAAATATCGCAGCAGTAAAAGCAAGGGCAAAAATTTTTATGGACCATATCCATTGGTGACAGCTATTGATTCCACTCTCAAGGTCATTCAAAAAGCTTTTATGCTGAGGGGCTGTTCTGACAATTATTTCAAGAACAGGAAAAGGCCGTGCCTGCAGTATTTTATAAAGAGGTGTTCCGCTCCGTGTGTTTGCAAAATAAGTATTGAAGAGTATCAAAAAAACGTCTGTCTGGCCAAAAATGTATTAGAAGGTAATGATGAAGTTGTGCGGAATTCTTTGATTAGAGAAATGAGGGAAGCCTCAAAGGCTTTGGATTTTGAAAAGGCTGCGCGAATAAGAGACCAAATCACCAACATCTCTGAAATTCAAGCCCACCAGTATGCCAGCATAGATGACGAAAATGCTACGGTAGATTTTATAGTAGTTTCAAAGGGGGCAGTAAACTCGATAGTTGGGATCACCTTTTACAGGAATGGGAGAAATGTTGGCTCAGATTCTTTCTGTCTAGAAAATTCTCTTGAGGATGATTCGGTCGCGACCATTTTGGAATCTTTTATCGGGCAATTCTATAAAAATATAGAAGTTCCAGCGGTCATCGTAACAAGCAACAAATTAGAAAACAAACGAAATCTTGAAAAAGTCCTTAATGTTAAAATCATCGATTCTCCGACGGAAAACTATAAAAAGATTATAGAAAATGCTTCAGAAAACATGAAATTTAAACATAATAATGAAAGCAACATTGATTTGTCATATCTTGAAAATTTATTAAATCTTGAGGGAATAAACAGAATAGAGGTCTATGATAACAGCCATATAATGGGCACGAACGCCTGCGGAGCAATGATCGTTTTCGAGGAGGGGGCCCTCAGGCCTAATTTATATAGGAAATTTAATATTGATAACAAGATCGCCAATAAGGGGGACGATCTTGCGATGATGAAGTTCGTTCTCCAAAAGAGGATTAATTCAGAGAGAATACCAGAAATCCCGGACCTTATTATCATAGATGGCGGAAAAACTCAGCTTGATGCTGCTTTGGAGGTTATCGAGAATATAAGCATTATATCAATTGCCAAGCAGAACAATAGAAAGGTTGGTGATGAAAAAGTTGTTCTGCCCGATGGCAGGGAACTTTTTATTGAGGATCAAAATACATTAAATTTCCTGATAATGCTTAGAGATGAAGCGCATAAAACAGCAATAACTTTCCATAGGAAAAAGATGAAAAGCAATATGAAAAAATCCGAACTTGATCTGATTCCGACTATAGGGCCTGTGCGGAAAAAGAAATTATTAGAACATTTTGGATCTATTAATGCTATTAAGAAGGCTTCTCTCGATGATATAATGTCCATACGTGGCATAGATCGGAAAACCGCGGATATCGTTTTCGGTTTTTTTAATAAAAGGAAGATATGAGACAGGCGCTGAATATTCCCAATAGTTTGACACTGTCAAGGATATTTTTGTTGCCTGTATTGGCCATTCTATTCTATATTCACTATAATACGCTCAGGCTATACGTATTTGTGTTTTGTTGTGCGACTGATTTTCTTGATGGGTATTTGGCAAGAACATGCAAACAGACAACTCGGCTCGGGCAAATACTAGATCCGATCTCAGATAAGGCCCTTGTCGTGACAACAATCCTGTTTGTAACGGGGTTCGATATGATATCACACACCTCGTTGATACCGGCTGGTATTATTTTATGTAGGGAAGTGATGGTATCTGAGATAAGGAGCCTCGTTATTTCTGGTAGCGACGAGTTTGCAACAATAAACATAGCCAAGTGGAAAACAGCAGTGCAAATGCTGTCTCTCTCCCTAATACTGGCATACCCAACCATAAACAATGCCGAAATTGCTGGATATCTCCATTTGATTGGCGAAATCTTGCTCTGGTTGTCGGCAGTCATAGCGGTCGTATCTGGGGTGATATATTGCTCAAAACATATGGATCTGATAAGAGAAAAGTAATCCCCAAATAGTTGCAACGTTTCTCAAGTCGGAATGTTTGGGAAGTAAAGTCGATCGAAAGCCGTCTTCTGAATCGATTTCTTGAGACTTTTCTCATAGTTTCGCGGACATACACCAATACCCTCCTGGCTAACCCAGCAAGCTCTCGAGGAAAAGAGAGCCCGCAGGAACAGGTGTCAATATTATTGTAGCATGCTTTTTTATTTTTATGCAAGAAAAATTTTTGTCCCATGAGAAAAAATGGAATGAAGTTAACCGGAGCGATCCCTGGGTTGGTTTGATAGAACTATTGCTTTCCCTTGGTTTTTGCCCACTTCCTTAACAAACTATTAACAAACCACCTATTTTACACAGAAAAATTTAACTGCCGCAAAAATAATTGGAAAAAACGACCGCGTGTT
>JAIROR010000017.1 GCA_031257415.1 Holosporales bacterium
CTTCCGATCTATTGATCCGTCCAAGATAAAGTCAGACGTAGTGAGATTTGGAGCAAGCATCACAGTTGAGGAGAATGGGAAACAACTGAAGTTCCAGATTGTTGGAAGCGATGAGGCAGATATAAGGAATGGTCTACTTCCCGTTACTTCGCCACTCGCTATTGCCCTTATCGGTAAAGCAGAGAACGATGTTGTGGAGGTCACCTCCCCCGGAGGAATAAAACTTTATGAAATCCTTTCAATTGAATACATCTGAAAATTCTTGTACAATTGCTGAAGGGAATTCTCCACAAAGGTGGTGGTGTAAGCACGGACGGCGAATCGAAAGCCGAGGATAAGAGTAATAAGGAGAGATGGCCGAGTGGCTGAAGGCGCCCGCCTGGAAAGCGAGTATACGTTAATCACGTATCGAGGGTTCGAATCCCTCTCTCTCCGCCACGTCTGGGTTGTGTGGTCTCTGTAAGACCGTTGAAATATAGGGGTTTTGCGTCTGGGTGGTTGGATAAAATGCTCTGATTTTGCCCGTTTTCTACTCCAAAATTCACATTAATGCGTACCTCGAACAAACGAAGTCCGAGTCTCTGTATGCGTTGGAAATGCTGGAGTTTTCAATACAGGGGTACTTCTTTTGGACGTTAACAAGAGTAGTTAAAGTTATCACAAGTATCAAGGATGTATAATTTAATGCTCACCACCTCATCCTCAATCCTACTTCCACCGAATCCACCAACCTCACCTCTCTCGACAAACCACCCTCCAGAATCGCCACCTTAGTTTTTGGTGGAAGGTAGTTCAGATTCAATACGCGTCGGATGTAGGATTCGTTGATGTTTTTCTTAGAAGCTAGTTCTCTGATGGAGGTGAATTTTCCGCTGTCCAGTTCACGTTGCCAGAGGTGTGCTTTGACCAATGCCTTGAGGATTGTGTTGTCTACCTTGGTTTTCTCGAACACTGGATCACTTCCGTCTGGTGTGGTTATCCATGTTCTGCCGCTCTTTTTCTTGGTTTTAAACTCCATGTACAGATTCACGACGTGATCTCGCTAATAAGCTTTTGTGCCCCTTCCGGATTTAGAACGATTCTAAAGCCGTTGTTGCCGACGATGACGTTTTTGATCAGCAGTTTTACGATCTTTTGTTGTTCGCTAAAATGCAGTGTTTCCCAGAGATTGTCGATGTTTTTGAGTGATTCTTGAGCAATTGCCGAAGGCATGCCAGCAGCTTCAAGTTTATGTATCGTTGATGCAGTGATTGCTGGATCAGTAAGGATTTTTCGCACAGCTTTGATAACAAAATCTTCGACGTCTCCGGCTGGAATGTTCTTGTTTTCAGACGTGCAGGATTTCTTGCGTAGATGGTTTGAACATGCGTAATACCTATATTTTCTGGAACTTTTGGAACAGTAAGTTGGGGTCATTGCGCAATCACAAATGCCACAGCGAATAATGTCTTGCAGCAGTGCATTGCTTGGTTTTCTTGGAGTTTCGCCTGGTATTCTCTGAAATATCGATTGAACTTTGTCGAAGAATTTCTCGCTGATTATACCATGGTGCAGGCCTTTATAATGAGTGCCTTTATGGCTCACGAAGCCTTTGTAGATCGGGTTTGTGAGGATCTGTTGCAGTGTCTTTTTGTTGAAACTTTTACCTGATTTTGTAGAGAAATCACTTTGGGAACAACGGATGTTTCCAATGTTTCGGACATTATAGCCCTGGCAAATGTGGAGCGTGTTTCATCGACGACTGACGTTGAGTTTACATTGTTTGATGATTCGACAGGCCTGACGCACAAGCTTTCCGAGGATTTTCCGGTTGCTCTGCAAAGCAGGATTACTGGCAACCTCACGGCAAAGGCAATTTTGAAAGGCACAGAATTCAAGAGTCCCGTGTTGTATCCAGGCGTGCAGTTCGTTTTTGGCGATATTTTGGAGGATGCCGATTACGTGACTCGGTCGATCAAGGCTGGGGCGAATTCGAAGATCACAGTGACGTATGACGCTTTTTTGCAAGGCTTGGCGGATGTCAAAGTGTACATTAAAGGTTCCGGTTCGTGGATTTTGGCTGATTTAACAAGCTCGCAAAACGTCGGAAACGGCTGGGTTGAGAGGGTTCACAAGGTGACAAATTTCAATGACGATGAGGTCAGAGTGAAATTGGTTTTGAAAGGCAACACGCTGTATAGGCCAAAAATCCAGGCTTTGAAGGTGGTTGTGATTTAGGAGGGCAACAATGATTAGTGAAAAAACTTCAAGAAATTATTCGCTGCCGCATCCTGAAAACGTTGAAAAACTTAGGTTTTTGCTTACGGAAGTTTTGAATAAGCTGGAGGATTTTTGATCATGTCAAACTTTTTACATGGCATTGAAGTCCAGGAAATCGACTCCGGCAGCAGGATTATCAAAACAGCGAAATCATCGGTGATCGGAATCATCGGAACAGCAACTGATTCAGATGTTCCAGCAAACGTACCAATTCTCGTGACAGGCTCAAAACTACCGGAAACCTTTGGAAATACTGGGACGTACGACGTCTGCGGAACTTTACCCTCAGCGATTAAGTCAATTTTCGACCAAATTGGAGCGATTTTGATCGTGGTCAGGGTTGAATCTGAAGAAGATATAGCTGGCGGACTAGGCGCGTTTTTAGCATCTGAAAGCACGATTCATGTAACTCCAAGAATTCTGATAGTCCCAGGTTTTTCAGGCGATACAGAGGTTCTGACAGCTATAATTCCGGTTGCAGAAAAACTAAAAGCTATTATTGTTGCCGATGCGTCAACAGGACCTAAGCTTGGCTCGACGATCAAACAGCTTGAATCTTCCTCGAAAAGCATTGGGAAATTTCAGAGCTTGAAGCAGTCTATTTTGACGGCCAAAAACGAGTGGGCCCAAGCAGAAGCTCAGGTTAAGTCGCTTGCAGTCGCTATGAACCAAGCTGGTCCTGATACTGCAAAACTAGCATCTGAATTTGAAAAGTCCAAAAATGCAGCATCCAAGGCAAAACAGGCGTACCTTGAAAAACGAAATGCGCTGCATAATCTTAGCGCAAAACTCAGGCAGAGCGGCGTTGACATGGGCTCGCTGGGTGCTGAGCAAACCAAGCTCGGAACGTCGATCGATAAGCTGAAAACGAAATACAACGACTTGAATGCGTTGATGCAAAAGCGCCAGGGAATAATAGCGCAGCGGGCTCATTTGCGTGGCCAGATCATGGACACAGTCGCTTTGGGGGCTGCGATGGCCGCACCAATCAAGGCTGCCGTGAATTTCGAATCGGCCATGGCAGATGTCAAAAAAGTCGTTGATTTTGCTGAGCCGGACGGCCTCGTGAAGCTTGGAAATACGATCAAACAAATGTCGCGAGACATCCCGATTTCTGCTGAAGGCCTTGCGCAGATTACAGCTGCTGGCGGTCAGCTTGGCGTTAAAGAAAAGGACCTCGCGGCATTTACAGAAACTGTTTCAAAAATGTCGACCGCATTTGACATGCTGCCAGACGAGGCTGGGCAAACGATGGCGCAACTTTCGAACGTTTTTCAGATCCCGATGCAAAACGTGAAAGGTCTGGGAGATGCCATCAACCACTACCAGCCAAAGCTGGTAGTTTGGAGAGACGCTTGCAAAGCGGTCATGCGAGTAAACTCAGAGTTCAAAACTCAGATATCTTAAAATTCTCCGCCTTATGATGCTGTTCTTGCTCTTCTATATATCTCTGTATTTCTTCTGCATTAACATTCCCTACTGTCACCGCAAAGTATCCTCTAGCCCACAAATGCTGCCCCCAATACCTTTTCCGTAGTATCTCAAATTCTTGCTGTAATTTCCTGCTACTCTTTCCTTTTATGTATTGCATTGCTCTTGATATTGACAACCCTGGAGGGATTGAAAGCAAAAGATGTATATGATCAGGTCCTAAACCTCCACTCACTATCTCTATATCATTAGCTTCACATATCTCTTTTATAAGGTCTCTGGCTCTTGTTGCTACTACTCCTGTTAATACTCTATATCTATATTTTGTACAGAACACTACATGGTATTTCAGATCATATAGGCTATGACTTCCTTTCCTGTATTCCATTTTTTTCTTATATCTTTACTTCTTTCTCTTCTCCTACTAATATTTATTATACTCAAGTCTTCGCCTAAAGGCGAGGGTGTTAACCCATCCCAGGTAACTACATAAAAAATGATTGTGAAATGCATAAAAAAAGGGGAAGAAATTTCTAAGAACAGGTGCTTAATGGTTGGTGAATTGTATTGTGTATTAGGTATAACTTTTTACAATGATGGCCGTGTAGATTACAATCTATTAACAAAAGAAAAAAAGCAATATAATGCTCGTTTATTTCAATCTGATAATTTTGAAATAATTGATGGAACGCTGCCGAATACATGGATTTATGCAGATTGGGGGGGGTGGCAGAGGCGCCACTTAGAATCTCTTGCCTTTAGTAACATAGAAGGTGATGACATTTATGAGAATAATAATATAGGATTCATCAATGCGGTAAATGAAATACTATCTTTTCACGATTGGCCACTTCTTGAAATTCCAGAGTATTTACTCCCAAAACCTACATTCGAAGAACGTCGACGAAAGGAAATGAATGATGAACTCGAAGAATATCTAAGACTCGCAGAAGAGGAATAAAAATTTAAGGATTACAAAAAATGGCTAATCTCATGCTGAAACAAAATTTTTTCTTGCCCCTATAAAAAAACCGTGTTATCCTATCAAAGAAGCCTGTTTCTGGGCGCTTTGAAACCTTGAGAGCCTAGGGTAAATCTGGACGGGTTTGGTGTGCCTTCGAAGTGTAGTTCTGTTTTCTCCATTGAATGTATGTCCTTGTTCCTGTAAACTCCTTATGCACAGGGTCGAAGGGAATAGATAATGTTCAAAAGTTTGCTTGTAGCACTCTTCCTCCTCATCTCCTCCTGCTTCGGTAGGCACGACATTGGCCTTCTCCCAGACGGCTACATAACCTCCTCTGAAAACAAACAACTTAAAAATCACTATAAAAACAAATCTAAAACACAAAAATATAAAGCAATTAATAATTTGTTAACTATTCAGCATATGTCAAAAGAAGCATTGCAATTGGTAAAAACGTGGTAAAATACAAGTAGTTAGTTTGTTCTATGTGAGGTGTGCTATGCTGATTAAGGAGATTTCCCTTGCAGCTTTAGGTGGCTTACTTATGGTTCAGAATAGTTTTGCAGATCCGATTGAGGATATTGTTAAAAAAGTGGTGGAACATATTAGAGATGACTCACCATATCCTGCTTTTTGGGAAGAAATATCAACGCACAGTGAGGAAATGGAATCTGGAAGTAATTCTTCTACCCCAGGAAAAAGAAATTTTTTTGAAACGCTGAAAGAGGTTTCAGAAAAAAAAGAGTTTTCTGACGATAGTATAGAACGAATAAAACAATCTGCTGCTGACGGATACAAGCCAGCCAAAGACGTAGTAGATGCGCTTGAATTAGATGCTGAGAACTCTTTGGCGAAGATAAATCGTATATTAACTCCTCCTTCAAGTCCAGTAGATTTGCGTGATGCTGAGGATGAAGGTGATGCAGATACGGAAGACTCTGAGTCTATATCAGGAATTTCTCAAGATGAAATTATTAATGAATCCATTTATTGCCTTAATAGTACTTGTTTATCGTTATACAGCTGCAAAAACAGAACTGAACGCAGAGAAATTGAAGAAGAGATAAAAGAATATTTTGTTTTGTTAGAAAAGATTGGATGTAGCCCCGGTAGAATACGTAATTGTTTGAGGGGATTAGATTTGGATCCACGTAACAAAGGTTTGATTGCATCTATTAAAAAGTTATTAACAGAATAAATTTAGCTCGGGGAGGAGCATATGTTTAGAAATAATTGTTTGATACGTTTTGCGTGTCTATTTTGCCTGTTCATTTTTTCTGCTCATTGTTCAGAGAACAATCAAAAACAAAAGGAAGATGAAAAGCCGCATCAGTTGCCACATGTTGATGTTGATTGGGTTCAAAGGCAATTTCTTCTCACAAATACAGAGTTCTGCAAGTTAATTAACGCAATAATAGAACTATCTATAAACATCAATGAAGACAACAACAAATTAACTCATCTGAATCTGTTATCTCCAGGATTACTAGGCTCTGTTGACGTACAAAAAATAAGAATCACATTACCCCGAAAAGTGTGGTATAAATATCTACAAATTGCGTATTAACAAGGACAACGCGTATGGCCTACCAAATACCTGAATC
>JAIROR010000057.1 GCA_031257415.1 Holosporales bacterium
GAAGAGTATATCTGAGCGCAGTAAACATCACCTTACCGTAAAAGATTAAGTCGCCCCCGCCACCCAACGTATAATTAGTATCTCATAAAGGAGTTAATAAATGGTTAAGGTTGGAGGGATTTTCGAAAGATTGTGAAAAAACAAACAATCTTTGTGATTGAGGTTTTCAGAAGTAATCTAAAGAACAAAAAAGATAATCTTATGAAATCAGTCTAAGGGCCGCCCCTGATCGATTTCATTCCAAATACCCACTTTAAAAACGTATGTTTTTAAAGTTTTATAGTGCCGTCCCTGATCGATTTCATTCCGATTACTTCAACTTAAAAACCATGAATTTTTAAGCTATCGTATTTTAGAGATGAGGTAGTCATATAGGATAGGTATCTCTGTTGAGATGGGACAAAAAAAATAATTTGCGTATTAGGAAGGTTTATTGTTACCATAAAAGCATGGGGGCGCAACTCGAAGAGCAATCTGGAATGGTTGTTCTAGTGGTGGTGATCTTCGTTCTTTGACGATGCTGAATATGAAGTTATGAGTGTGCCGACGATAATGAAGAGTCCGCCGATAATATCGGATTGATCAAGAGTTTGGCCGAACAGCATGTATGCTAGTGCTGCTGTTGTGATCAGCTCTGTATATCGGATTGGGGCCACTTTTGAGGCGTCTATGTATTTATAACCGAGGAAGGCAAAATACTGAACAATGTTGGAACCTATTCCTAATAGGATTAAGTACACTATTTCCTTTGGCGTTGGTGCCTGCCAAAAGAATGGCAAGAACAGAGAGGCCACGACTGTCGAGTAGAGAGCAAAATAGAAAAGCATCGTGAGGTCGTGCTCTTCGTTCAGAACCATGGTCTTAATCATGATGTTCATGACCGCAAAGAGGAAAGCAGCGAATGCAGGGATAGCGGCGTATATGTTGATGTTGGCAGCGCTTGGTTTGAACATAATGATAAGGCCAATGAAGCCTATGACTCCTGAGAATATTGTCTTTTTGGAGACATTTTCTTTGAGGAAGATAGCTGCCAGAGGTATGGTAAACAACACCTCTGTGAACTCGATAGTCGTGTTTTCGGCTAGCGGAAGATGCAGGACACCGAGGCAACACATTGCGATGGCGAGGGAGCCGATAACCCCCCTTGCGATATGCATAGCGTGAAAGTTTGTTTTTAGTAAATTTTTTTTAGAAAGGAGAACTGGAATGGAAATAATAACAAGTGAAAAGAAGAACCTGAAGAATGATATCTCGACGAAGTTCAATCTATCGCCGAGCATCTTCATGCATACGTCATTCATGGAACACGTTAGGCACACCATAAAGAACCAAAAAAAACCCAAAGGAGCATTATTACGAAACCGGGACACCTACGCGACCACCAGCAATAGAAAAACACTATTCAATATATCGTACCTTCCAACGGTGGTCAACGGTAAATTTAGTGTTGCCCACTTTACTCATTTTATAGGGAGAAAATAGTTATGAGCAAAATACGATTCCTAATACAATTCCTGGTACGATTCCCAGGAACCGAGGTTACAGGAGCATTCTCGAGAGAGGTCTTCCCCATTTATTTTGAGATACATGAAATGGAAGGAGAAGTTCCAATTTGCTATGTTGAATTGCCGAATATTCGCGAGGACGATCCGCCAATGAGTGGCTGCACTGGGATATTATACGATGAAGACGATATTATCTTTCACGGGCTCATACAAGGAGTGAAGAATGGAAATGGCTGGATACCGACCGTTAAATTAGTTGCCAGCTCAGGCAACAGTAACGTCATGAACAATCTCAAAAGCGGTCTTCAAGGTGTTTCCCAAGGTGGTTCCCAAGGTGGTTCCCAAGGCGACGCTGAAAAGACTATACCTGTCATTGAGAAACTCCTGTATAACGGAAAATCCGAAATTCCCGAAATATTTGGGCAACTCAAAATTCCATACTATGATAGAGTATCTCCAGTCTCAAGTATTGTTTCAATAATAAATCCACAAGAATCTGCTGTTGTCGAAGATATTGAAAAATCAATGGTCAAGAATTCTATGATTATTAAGCAATCATGCAAAGACTGCCTGTCGGCAATTGATCTAGAGATTGACGCTTCATGGTTATCGCACGTTGAAGGAGATGTTGATATAACCTCCAGGATTGCTAAGAAATTCCATGGCAACAAGATAAATACTCTTACTCCGACGAATTTGGAATCGTCATGGCCTCGGTTTGGAACAAATCTCGCTAGTCCCTCATCAGCCAGGCCTTCGAAATACTATGTTGGACATTCAGTATTGTTTCCTGAAAACGAAATTCACATGAATAGGAATGATCTCAGAACTCCTAAAATAGTTATAGCAGATAACGTCCCTCCATTCTTCATTAAAAGAAAATGGTATAACCACAAGTTTTCTATATGTTATGCATATCACCAATTCAGAAAAGAGACAATTAAAATGAAAATTGAAAACAACTACCGCCATAGCGGAGTAAGAAAAAAAGTCAGGATAGATCTCAAAAATATACAAGAGTTTGTGGAAAGCCCATTTTCAGAGAGCTTTTTCGATACTGATATCGGAATAAAAACATATAAGCGAATTATCGCGATGGTTGAAAACTATGTCAAAATCTCAATGAGAGATATAAAAATCAGCTTCTCAATGAAATATGCAAAGGGGCTGACCTGCAAGCATTGGTTTATGTTTCATGGAGTCCAATACAAGATAACCAATTTAAAAATAATTGCCAATAAAAAAATGAAGGTAGAAGCAATGGCATTTGAAAAGAATGCCAATCTATTTAAAATCGATCCCCCTAAAATAGAGAAAAAACCTCCTAGGGAAATATCGGCTGATGATATTATCTATGACATAGCAGTCGAGAACGATGGGCACACGCAGACTCAGAAGCTGTTGGAATTCATAAATGCTGGCAAACTTAGCGGGAATATTAACAAAAGCAACTATAAACGAGCAATAAACGAGTTTTTGAACAAAAACAACACAACTATAAAGGTGATAACAAAACCATTAAAAACTCAGTATTGCACACACCAAATATTCAATTTATCATAAGGAGACATTAATAATGAATATAAGCGGAAAAATTATAAAGGTTAACAGGCCGTATAACCCTTTTCTGAGTTCGTATCTCGATCTTGACAGAGAGAACACGAATTTCACGATAGGTAACGACAGACTGTGCGAAGACAATGTGTTCGATCCATGGCCCATTATTCCAACATATATTAAGATTCTTTGCGAACTGGTGGTTAATAAGGATTTCAATAAGCACGCAACAATAACATCGAAGTATGCGCCACTCGTTCGAGAAGATAGTTTCAAAAAGATTCTTTATTCCCCGTATAATACAAAATCTATAGCTCTAGATCGTTTCGTCAACTCAATAGATATTAGATTTGCAGAACTTATTCCGGACAGCTATACCAATCACCAAACAGATAACCTGTTGAATGAAACACTAGAAGGACAAGTAATTCATACGAAATCATTCAAAACTCAAGGCGGCAATATTGAGATAGTCATGAAACAAGACAAAAGATATGCAGTGAAAGAATATAACCATTTTATATCGGATGCTCTTCCTTTTGCCGGGTATTATTATAAAGGGATCATGCCGCATGAAATAGAGCAGTATTTTTACTATATCGGGACTGGACTCCGGTCTGAAGAATACATAAAAACTATATCTCTGCGAGATTTGCTGCGCGAGGGCCATCCGCATATCGCTGGCGAAATTTCAGAATTCGCGTCGTTGGAAGACGATATAGAAAGCGGGAAAGTGAAAATATCGGTTCCTCAAAACAATAGCTCAAACAATATTCAGTATAAAAGCATCAATATACGAAAGGGAACGATCGTATCAAATACCTGTGTTATAGTTTTTAAAAAGGAAAGCGACAATGAATCCTACTAGAAAATCCATAGAAATAATGGCAAAAACTATATACGGAGAAGCGCGTGGAGAATACTTTCTGAAGACAGGAGGACTACCATCGCTCATAGCCGTTGCCAATGTTATAATGAACCGGTGCATCGCCACAAACGAAGAATTCGTCGAAAACGTATGCCTCAAACCCAAACAATTTTCATGCTGGAACGAATATGATCCTAATTTCAGGATTATCTCAAGGGAACTGTCCTCTCTCCCCGCTCCAATAAAAGTTTGCGAAACGGTCGCCAAGGAGGTCGTTTCAGGACGTTGGCCAGATATCACAAAAGAAGCAACTCACTACTATAACAAGAATATGCAACCCCCTCCATATTGGGCAACCAACGGCGACGTGAGAATAATAATCGGTAACCACGTATTTATGAAGCTATCATAACTTCAGCTTTGTCTCGGAATATCGGAAAATTAAGATCGGGGACGAAGCGCGCCACGGAGAATACTTTCTGAAAACAGTGGGGGCCGTTGCCATCGCTCATAGCCATCGCTCATAGCCATCGCTAACAGCTATTGCTCATAGTCGTCGCTAGCAGCCACCACTCTTGTCTCGCTATCTGACAGAACTCGTATAAAACTCTGGCAGAACTTGCACAATACAGCGCATAATAGATGCTTGACAGATATTGAGTTGTATTATATCCTTTAAGTATGCTAGTTTGTGTTTTTATTTTGCGGGGGGATTTTATGGGGTGGATTATGGTCAAGAAGATATTTTTGATTACAACAATAGCAGTGGTGTCCTCATGCGCAGCCAGTCTCAACAATGCGCATACGATGGAGAATCTTGTGGATAGCAACATAGAAAAGTTAATGTCCCCAGTCAATGATGTGCATATGAATATGATAGAGAATAATTTTGAGAATAAAGAAGATGAGGAAGTCAAGATAGAATACGAAAATGGAAATGTATATGAAGGGAAAATGAAGAATGGGAAAAAAGAAGGAAAAGGTAAGATGGTATGGGCAAGTGGAGAAGTAAAGGGAGATGCATATGAAGGAGATTGGAAGAATGACGCAATGGA
>JAIROR010000060.1 GCA_031257415.1 Holosporales bacterium
CTTTTCCTTCTCTTACATCATTCCACCAATCTCCTTCATACTTATCTCCATTTACATACGTCATCTTTCCTTTTCCTTCTCTTACATCATTCTTCCAATCTCCTTCATACTTATCTCCATTTACCCATGTAAATTTAACTTTTCCTGCTCTTTTATCATTCTTCCAATCTCCTTCATATACATTTCCATTTACACATGTAAATTTACCTTTTCCTTCTTTTACATCATTCTTCCAATCTCCTTCATATACATCTCCACTTGCTAATACTAACTTACCTTTTCCTTCTCTTACATCATTCTTCCAGTCTCCTTCATACACATCTCCATTTATCCATATAAATTTACCTTTTCCTTCTCTTACATCATTCTTCCAATCTCCTTCATATATATTGCCATTTGCTAATACTAATTTACCTTTCCCTTCTCTATCCCCCATCTTCCAATCTCCTTCATATACTGTTCCATCTTCCCATACATACCTACCTTTTCCTTCTTTTGCATTATTCTTCCAATCTCCTTCGTATACATTCCCCTCTACGTATACAATCTTTCCTTTTCCATCTTTCTCATCATTCTTCCAATCTCCTTCATATACATCTCCATCTCCCCATACAAACTTTCCCTTTCCATCTTTCTCATTATTCTTCCAATCTCCTTCATATATATTTCCATATGGGTATACCACCATTGCTCTTCCTCCTCCTAAATCAGTAATTTGGACATATAATTTTCCTCCCTCCCTATGATCTATTATTCCTTCAATACAATCACTTATGGACAGCGACTCATCAGCACTTGCGTATGCCGGCACTATTGCTATTGCCGCAACCAAAAACACTTTCCTAATCATAATTCACCACCCATAAAATAAAAACACAAACTAACTTAATTAAAGGATACAACATAATGCAATACCCGTCAAGCATTTATTATTTTATATCCCATCCGCTAAGTTTTATGTTGCAATACAACTTCAATTGTGGCAGTATACCCAATCATCAAGAGATTGTGGTTTTTTCCGGACAAGGAGTATCCATAGGAGTATCCATAGAAGTTTATCCAAAATACCAATGGCAATTTAACTCCTCTCCGGCAATCTTTGTAGTGTTTGGGACTGTTGGATAGTCCTTCACGTCGGCCGTTTTGCAGAGCATCTATTCTGTCAAATAATCTCTTTTACTATAACAAAAACGTTTTGCTAGAAATATTCACCATTCAAAAATTGATGCTCACACTCGCAACCGGGGGGCATTCAACAGTCTCTGTCTGGGTGGCAGCACACCACCTTGAAATCATACGTTTTTAAAATTCTTAACCTACTCTTCCGACCAACTCGTTCCCGTCGACGAATTCAATCAGGGAATGTTTAACGACATCTCCCTCTTTTGCTCCGCCTGTGTTTTTTGCCCTGATCGAGATAAAGTGATCTGTCTTGCCGTGTATTATTCCATCACTTTCTTTTTCGACTATAAAATTATCAGTTTTGCCAACAAAGCTATTTAGGAGTAATTTATAAACAACCTTTCCTTTCATACGCAACCGCCCTGCCCTACTCCTTATAATTTCGCGGGGAAGCTGGATAAAACTTGCCGCAATCGTGCCGGCCCTAACAGAATATGGGAAAACGTGAAGAAAAGAGATGCCTGCTTCATCAACAATACTTATAGTATTTTCAAACATTTCTTCTGATTCTCCTGGGAATCCAGCTATAAAATCACTACCAAATACAATATCTTCTCTTTTTTCCTTTATCGTGTTGCAAAGTTTTATTACCTCAGCCCTAGTATGACGCCTTCTCATAAGTCGCAGTATGTGGTCATCGCCAGATTGAATGCTGAGATGAAGATGCGGCAAAATTCTTTGTTCTTCCATTATCAATTCTGTTAATTTTGCAGTTATTCCGTGAGGATCAAGTGAAGAAATCCTTATTCTTTCCAAAACCGGAAATTTCTCAAGAACACTTATCAAAACATCTGCGAGCTCGATCTTTTCTTCCAGATCTTTTCCATACGACGTGATATCGACTCCTGAAAAAACTATTTCGCTCAGCCCAGAATCAAGCAAGTTCTCGATGTGATTATGAATAATTTTCAGCGGCAAACTTCTAGGTTTTCCTCTTGTGAACGGAACAATACAGAAAGTGCAATAGTTATCACATCCGTTTTGAATTTGGAGAAATCCTCTGGCTTTACCATCGAATAGTGATTCATTTTTTCCTGAGAAAGTATCGGCACTTTCATAATCTCTTTTCATATCATTATCGATTATTTTATGAACACCTTTCAATTCTGAAAAATATTCGCGTTCAGTGTGAACTGCGCATCCGGAAACTATTACTTTGGCTTCCGGATGTTCTCTAAGGCATTTCCTAACGGCTTGCTTGGATTGCCTTTCCGCTTCATGGGTAACGCAACAAGTGTTTATAATAATAACTTCATCTCCCTCAGAAAACTCTTCAGAAAGCGAAGATTTCAACACTTCTGATTCATAAAAGTTCAGTCTGCAACCGAGGGTTATTGTATTAATCTTCTTCGCTGGCATCCAAGTCCTGTTCCTTGTCTGTGAGAGCCTTAGACCTTGCATTCCACGTTAACGAAAACAAAACGGCACTCAACAGAGCGGCAGCAATCGCACAATAGAATACACCACTCCAACCATATTTATCAGCAACAAATCCAGCTCCCCAACCCGCAAGGGCAGAACCTGCATAGCCGAAAGTTCCTGTAAGACCGGAAGCAGTCGCCGCTGCTTTCTTAGAGGCGAAATCAGAAGCCGCAACCCCGGCAAGCAGCTGAGGCCCCGATATAAAGAATCCCATAAATACCATGCATATTGTGCTTAATACACTTCCTGAAACAAAAATAAAAGCACCGATAGTAACGGCAAGCAAAAGCATATAGGATACTGATACTGGACCTCTTCTTCCTTTGAAAACCTTATCGGAAATAATACCGGCACAAAACCCTCCGAGCATTGCTGCAAAATCAAACATAACAAGCTGGAACCCGACACCAGTAAACGAGCTACCTTTAAATTCCAACAAGAAAGTTGGGCCCCAATAGAAAATCGACATTCTGCATATATAAACAAAAAAGTTAGCAAAAGCGACATACCAAACGAGCTTGTTACCCAGCGCCATCACTATGGTCTCTTTATACGAAAGCTTCTCCTCATCATCGTTCCACTTCTTTGAGCTTTCAGCTGCAGAGGCCAGCCCAGTCATTTTTTCAACGCTCGGAAGCTTCAGTGATTCAGGAGTATCTCGAAGCCTATTAAACAACAGGACCGCTATTCCCATTGATATTATTCCAGGAATATAAAATATAAATCTCCAGCCAAAGTTTTGAAGTAAAAATGGGGCCAAGGCAGCAACAGCCGCACTTCCTATTTGCTGAGAGGTGTTCCAGAGTGCCCACCTGGTTCCTATCTCAACTGGGCTAAACCAGTGGGTCAGCATCCTTGCGCACGGAGGCCACCCCATTGACTGGAAGCAATGATTAAGAGCTCCAAAGGCAATGAACAGAGTTATAGCAGAACTAAAACCAAGACAAATATTCATAATGGCGGACATAAAGGGCCTATCACCATTATATACCTGGCGCTATACCTATCTCCAAGAAGGCCAAACAAACCCTTCCCAACGCCGTATAGGACCGCTCCTATCGTGAGCACCATCCCTATATCCTGCTTTGTATACCCGAATTCAGAACATATCGACGGTATAGCAAACGAAAAATTCTGACGAACCAAATAAAACGCGGCATAGCCAAGCATAATCGAGTACATCGTCCTAAATCGCCAGTAACTAAACACTTTCGTGCAGCTATCTGAATATGCATGAACTGGTTTACTACCATTTTTGGTGTTCTTTCTTGTTGCCATACTAGCTCTCCAAAACCTTTGCCAAAATTTCCAAATCCGCCGAGAATTCCCTATCTTCAGCCATCATCCCCTTCACCTTTTTAACGGCGTGAATAACGGTGGCGTGGTCCCTATCCCCGAAATTCTTTCCTATTTCGGGAAGCGACTTCGTTGTCAGTTGCTTAGCCAAATACATGGCCGTGTGCCTCGCTTTCGATATATTCTTGTGCCTTTTGGCAGACTTCATATCAGACAACTTCACTCCAAAGTACTCACAGACCTTCCTTTGAATAACATCTATTGTAATAAATTTTTCATTGGATCGCAAGAGATCTTTTAGAACTTCCTGCGCTATGTCTATGCTTATTTCAATACCAACCAATGTAGCATGGGCAACAAGCCTGTTCAGGGCTCCTTCCAGCTCTCTGATATTCGACGTTATCTTGCAGGCCAAGAATTCAAGAACTTCATTGGCAACTGCGACAGAAAGCCTCTTTGCCTTTGATTGGAGAATACCAAGACGCAGCTCATATGTCGTCGGGTGAATATCCGCAACAAGCCCCCACCCAAGTCGCGATTTCAAGCGCTCTTCGAGAGCATCAAGATCTGATGGAGATTTATCAGCGGAAAGAACGATAAGCCTGTTATTGTCAACAAGCTCATTAAACGTGTGGAAAAACTCTTCTTGCGTCGACTCCTTCCCTCCTATGAACTGCACGTCATCTATCATCAATACATCAACATTTCTGAACAATTCTTTAAACGACATAGAACTCTTCGATCTTAAAGAATTGATAAACATATACATAAATTTTTCAGCTGATATATAAATAACCTTCTTTCGAGGATTGTTCTTTTTTATGTGCCAAGCAATTGCATGCATAAGATGCGTCTTTCCCAGTCCAACTCCCCCATATAAAAATAATGGATTGAATTGGAGAGTATCCCCGACTTCCGCCGCTCTCTTCGCGGCAGCATACGCAAATTCATTGGGCTTCCCAACGACAAAATTTTGAAACGTAAATCTTTTATCGAGATTGGAAATATCATCCTGGGAGGAGGCTGGTGGATGCTCCACCGGACGATCTGTTGAAAAATCGCTGCGGCTCTCTTCCAATTGCTCATCAAGCCGTATTCCCAGCCTTTCATCAATGCTGATGGAAAGATTCCTAATATCCGTTCCATGCGACTTGAATGCGTCCAGTATAACAGAAGCATATCTCGTTAAAACCGTATCCTTAATAAAGTTAGACGGAGCATTTAGACATGCAGTGTTGTTATCTATGCTCAAAAACGTCAGCCTGCTGAACCAGCTATTGAAGGAAGTTGCCCCTATCGCCTCCTTTATTTCGTTCTGAATTTCAGTCCATATCTGCTCCATATCACCCTCACTTAATCCGCCAGCCACTTACCAATGCCACTTACCAACTCCATTTACCCATCAACCACCGAACTTCTCCTACATCACTTTTAGGGAAGTTTCCCTAGAGAAGATTCTCTACATCCGCACACCTGCTCTACACACACCTGCTCTACACACACCTGCTCTCATATAACAACGCCAGCTCCTGCATACAACACTTCCACTACAAACCAGCGCCTCCCACCACAAACAACACTTCCACTACAAACCAGCGCCTTCCACCTACCTGCGGCATAACAGCTCACCACGGCGACCGCTACAGATTATAATCTTTACTGCTGGATAAGGCAAGATCAGAAGTTGAAGTGTACACTCATTCCACATCGCAAACAGGATGATCGCAGTGATAACCCCAAAAGATTGACCCAGAAGACGACTTCCGATCGACTTCCTTTCCCAAATCCAGCGCCCACAAAATAATCAGCAAAACCAACCCAAAATTAAGATTTTGTTAACTTTTCGGGGTTCAGTATTCAAGATACTACACTAATGATAAAACTTTAAAAGCATTCGCTTTTAAAGTGGATATTTGGAATGAAATCGACCGAAGACGGCTTCTGGGTCGATTTCATAAGATTACTCTTT
>JAIROR010000004.1 GCA_031257415.1 Holosporales bacterium
CCTCTTTTGGGGACTCTTTCTTGGATTCCTTTTGAGAAGTTGCGGCATTGCCCGTTTCCTTTTGAGAATCCTTTTGAGAAGTTGCGGCATTGCCCGTTTCCCTAGCGGTAACAGGCTTCGTTTCGGCAGGAGAGGGATTAATGGAAGATGATATCGAACCGTTAATCTGATTGACCATCGATGGAAGCTCATCGCCGAACAGGCGAGCAGATTTTGCGACAACTCTTTCAGGTAACGTACTCGAGATCGGTAATTTGGTATCAACGAGATTGCAGACATCATCCTTGCACCTAGTCAAAACAACTTCCTTTTTATCGAAGATATAAATGCTATTGTCTTGCGTGGTAAATACTGAGTATTTGTTGATGTGCTCGGTATACGATATGAATAACACGCTCATAGTGACAACGGTCAAACATATCATAAATGTTATCTTAAATCCGTTAACCAGCATCCAAACTAATTTCTTCCAAGCTCCCTCACCTATAGGTTATACTATTTAGTGGTTAACGTCCAGTTAATTTTTGGGAAGATGTTTAGGATTTTATCGAGAGTTTTGGTGCCAGGGTCGCTAGCGCTGGCGTTTATTGTTGTTTCGCATTCGAAAATTTCTGATGAAGAGGCACTGAAAGCAGCACAAGCAACGGAAAAGGTAGTAGTTAGATCTTTGGAAAAAGCAAAGGTTCCTGGGTGCTCATTTATAATCGTTCGAGGTGGAAAGACGATATATGAGTCGCACGTTGGAAATGCCAATCTCAAAGGAGAGAAAGTCGGAAGCACACATTTGTATCCTCTTTCCTCTCTTTCAAAATTGGTCACAGCAATAGTTTTGCTTGCCATTGTTGACGATGGAAAGATTAATCTGGATGACTATGTGCGAAAATACATACCAAATTTCTTTATTGCCAATGAAACAATATCTTCGAAATTCACTGTCAGAGATCTTGTGTCGCACAGATCAGGTCTGCCGCACTTCATAGCAGATTCACTCTGGCAAGCCGGTTATCCACGAGAAAAAATAATGAATGCACTTAGATACGTGAAGGACGTCAGCGGGTTTCGAAAGAAATATGGATACCAAAACGTCATATTTGGGATTGTAGAAGACGTCATGACGAATGCCACAGGTCTCACATATGAAGAACTTCTCGACAAATATCTCGTTTCAAAGATGGGACTCAAGAATATAACAGCAAAGCCACTGCATACAGAAAAATCTCTGTTGGAGAATTTTAAATATAACTATAAGCAAAAAGGTGTTTGGCATGCTATTAAAAATATATTCAGCTACAAAAAAGCAGATATCGTCGACACACATTCAATATATCTCAAAAAAACAGTAACAGTTCCACACACCGATTATTTCCAAAGGATGAAGGCAACGGGTGGTATTGGAGCTAATTTACATGACTTTGGAGAGATACTGAAAATGATGCTCAACAAAGGGAAAAGCGGCACTACCCAAATCATTTCGGAGAGGGGCTTTAAAGAAATTACCTCAAACCAGGTGAATCTGTCGGCTATAAAAGAGAGCGATTATAGATTTCCAGTATTTAGATTGAGAGACAGTTATTATGGAATAGGTTCTTTCAATTCAGAGTATTTCGAAAAGGATGGCCCAGAGGATAGCAAGACTGCTAGGATATTCTTTCATATGGGAGGTGTTTGCGGAGTCTGTACATTCTTCGCTTTCTGCCCAGAAGAAGACGTAGCAATGGCTGCGTTCTGCAATCTTGGTGGCAACGGGGTAACGCTATTCGCAGAGATGATAACTTTTGATTTTCTGGATAGATGCTTGGGCTTCAAGGAGTTTGATTGGATTAAGTTTGAATCTGATGAGATAGCTAAGCACGATCGACGAAAGATTCGGTGGGCCGAAGATCTTAAGAACAAAAAACCGGGGCCACATGCAGACATCGATAAATACGAAGGAACATATACAAGTGACGTATACGGGAATGTAAAAATCTCGAAAAGCAACAATGGACTTGTCCTAGAGATACTTGATAAAAAAGTAAGATTGACGCATCACAACGCAAATATATTTAAATTCCCAATGAGAGACTTATGCCAGAATTTTTTGGATAGAAACGAGTATGTTTTATTTTACATGAATAAATACGGAAACTTCGAAGAAATGCTTATTACTAATCTAAGCGAAAATAATACGACCTTCAAAAAGCTGCCAGCGAAATAAGGTAATAATATAGGCTCTTGCCCAGATAAGGAATTAGTGTTGCCGCCGCTGGGTAGCGCTGGGTTCAAAGTCGTTTTCCATGTTGGTTTCGTAAAATTATTGGTTTCGATTTTCATATTTCGCCAACTGTTTCTTAACAAACCACTAACAAAATAATCAGCCAAATCAACCAAAAATTAAGGCTTTGTTAACCTTTCGGCCCTCAGTATTCGAAATACTATACTAATGATAAAACTTTAAAAGCATTCGCTTTTAAAGTGGGTATTTGGAATGAAATCGATCAGGGGCGGCCCTTAAATCGATTTCATAAGATTACTCTTTTTGGATTATTATTTGTCTTTGGCCACTCTTCCAACAGTCTACTAAAAAATCCTCTATTCCATATAGAAAAACTAAACTGGCCCGCAAAAAAATAATCAGCAAAACCG
>JAIROR010000025.1 GCA_031257415.1 Holosporales bacterium
TAACTTGTCATTGCAATCCGGTGCCCCATGAGATAATTCAGCAAAATCCATTCGATTCAGTTCTTCAATCGCTTCATTTGATTTGCGGCCAATCTCTCTAAAGTTCTTGAGCAGCAACAAATACTCCATCTGACAAGCCTCAGTTATTTTAGTTATTTTTACCCACGCCGCTTCGCTTAACTTCTCGTATGGTTCCGACAGCTTCTTGAGTTCCTCCAACTTTTTTTTATGCTCCATAACAACTCCTTTCTCGGAAAGCTTTTCTTCAGGTTTTAAAATATCTTTGAATTTATGAATGTGTTGTGGAGTTCCGGATGGTAGTTTAAAGGTGTTAGTTTTATCTAGTATAGCCAAACTCACAGAGGCATTTTTAATAATCAAAACTCCGACCCTAATTTTAGTTTCTCTTCTAAGATGCCGAATAGCTTCGCTATTGTTGGCTTTTAAAAACCACTGATAAAATGGCATACTTCCCGACATTTGTTCGCGGCACCAGTTAAGTCGCCCCTCTGTCCCCATGGCAGTAATAGTTTTTATACAGCAATCATCGCAACTTGGAGTATAACACACCGGTATTTTTGAGGAACTTCCTAAATCACATGTCTGTATTTTTGGGTTATCCCTTTTCTCCTCTTTTTCATATTCGGGCTCCTCTTCCAGGTCTTCAAGAAATTCGCGAGCACTGCATATTGGCACTGATCTGTGAATAGATTCATTCGTATTCTCGACACAGTGGAACGGGCTTAGGCCGAACTCGTCTTCGTTCATTGGAAGATTAGGCGACCTTGTGCAAGTTTCGTTCTCGCCTATTGAATAATTAGGCAATATTGGATAACCCACCAGAGTAGCAGCCGGGCGTTTGTCGCTTAAAACACATTGCCGCATACTTAGGCTCTTCAAATAATTGAACTGATCTTGGAGAAGCTCAATCTCCTCAGAAATAGGCAAGACTGTGCTAAATCCACTTGCGCTCATTATGTAATTAAGCAAACCCAAGGCAACCAAAATATTTATCTTCTTCATGTTTCGTAATAAAAAAATGCAAAACTCACGGAACAGTATACTATACTTCAACTATTTGCGCAACTTAATAAAAGGTTTATTGCGCTATAAATATTGTTGAATTGCTCGCAACTTGCCACAGATTTTAGGCATTTTTGGAAACAATATTGATGATTTGGGAAATTAAATTATAATACCTGCTAGGCAGAAAGATCAGTTCAGTGATCTACTTTAATTTATGGAGAATGTTATGAAAAAAATGTTTGTGTTAAAAGTTTTAACAGTTATGACAATTGCGACCTCTGCTGGCATGGCCATGGAAAATATGGAAGAAAATAAACTGAGTGATGAAGAAGTCGTCTTTTATGGGACTCTCGCTCGGAGCAAGGCAGAAATTCCACAAGAAATACTCATCAAGTGTCTAATCGCGCTTAACGCCGTGACGGAAGAAGAAATCGAGAAACATCGCAAGAATAGCACCTTACGTGATTATTATTCAAAGATGCTAAAAGAACAAGAGGAGGAAAGAAAAATCGTTTATAGACGTTTTAGAGGATCGATTCGCAATTACTATGACGCAAGTGCGAAAGTGCGAATGGCAGAAGCTTTCCAACATGCGGCAGACGATCCTAGTACACGTAGAACCTACGAAAATTATATTAACATTAAAATGGCATTTCAAGAGAAGTATCTGATAGACTTCCATAGTAAATTGAAGCACTTGGTAGGCTTCCATAGTGAATTGAAGTATCTGATAGATCTCCGTAGTGAATTGAAGACATTTGTACGTTGTGTTTTGTTTAAAATCCTGAGAGATATGGAAGCGGCAATATATTCGTTCTATTCTGAAAGACAATGGCCAATAATGCGGAGATACATTGACGAAGAAAGAGAAAAGGCGCTAGAAATAACGCTAAAACCTGTGCGGGACCAAATTAGACTTAATGTTAGCATAAATCTAGACGAAGTGAGGCAAATAGCAAATGAAAGGGTTATAGAGGCAAGGTTAAATCGCCAAGCGAAAGAAGAAGAGGATGATAGAAATGCCAAAGAAGTGGAAAAATTCGATAATATAATAATATTTCTGAAAATTCTAATAAAATTACTTAATCAACAGTAAGGCCGCCCCAGAGCATTGATTCTGGCAGCTCTGGGGATATTCTTCGCCTAGTCAAGTTTTAAGTTTGCCTTTCTTGGTAATTAAAGTATAATATATAATGGAGCGGGGTGTTATGAAGGTTGCGGGAAAATGGTTATAAAGGGATTGTTAATAGGTTTCATGCTCGTTGCTGCAGCTAGTGCGGATTACGACGATAAGCTGATAAGCAGTAGTAGCGATGAATCGTTATCCGCCGCTCCCGAAATAAAGCTATTTGAAAAAGAATTGAACGAAATTGTTAAGTGGATTAAAATTAAAATTGAAAAAGAGGAGAAAACAAAGAGGAGGAAGGAAAAGGTTGAAGCAAAGAATGAAATGGAACAACAAGAAGAGTGGCCAAAGATGAAGCAAAAAATAATAGAAGAATTTCTAGAAAACATACAAGAAGAAGAGATACTTTAAATTCTCTTTTAAACTGTTGAATGGGCCCGATTGCGAGTGTGTTTACCAATTCTTGAGTGGTGAATGTTTCTCGCAAAACATTTTTTGTTATAGTAAAAGAGATTATTCAATAGAATAGGGGGTTGACAAAATGGCCGACGTGAAGCACATTATTCAATAGTCTCTCCTTGCATCATGGAGAGAAGGCCGCTGAGCCACGGCAGTTCTTTATATAGCTTGCCGAAGATCTTTGAAGTTTTCCATATGAGAAATATGAGTATTCGGTGTATTGGAAATGAACTTGCCTTCGGCAGCCTATATCTTCGGCAACCTATATCTTCGGCAACCTATATCTTCAACAGCCTATACTGCACTGCCTCTGCGATATGTTTCTTTTCGACTGCTCCGCTTTGCTCCATGTCGGCTATAGTGCGCGAGACACGCAGGACTTTATGGTAACCTCTTGCCGAGAGGGCCAACGAGTTCACTGCTTTCTTGAAAAATTCTCTTGTTTCATAGGACATATAGAGGATTTTTTCGAGAACGTTGCTCCTGATATTGGCATTGAGATACACACTGTCGTCATCGCTTATCCTTGATCTCTGCACGTTTCTTGCCTTTTCTACTCTCGCTTTTATATCATTGGATGATTCTCTTTTCCGTTCCTTGAGGAGTTCTGAAACCTTGATATCATTAACATACACGACAATATCAAACCTATCCAATATCGGGCCAGAAATCCTATTTCTATATTCACTGGCGCACTTCGGGGCCTTTGAGCATTGCTTTTGATAATTTCCGCAATACCCGCATTTGCATGGATTCATTGCGGCAATAAGCTGAATATTAGCTGGATATGTTATGTGCTCTCTTGCCCTCGATATTGTGACATTGTGGTTTTCGAGAGGCTGGCGCAGAGCTTCAATGGTTCCCTTTTGAAATTCGGGGAATTCGTCGAGGAATAATATCCCATTATTGGCAAGTGATATTTCTCCAGGCTTGGCATCGCGTCCTCCTCCAATGATTGAGACCAGAGATGCTGAATTGTGGGGCGATCTGTATGGAGGAGTATAGATCAAACCATTATCGGGCATATTGCCAGCAATACTGTATACGCATGTCGTTTCTAGGGCCTCCTTGGCAGTTAGATTTGGCAAGATTGTTTGCATTCTTTCGGCCATCATTGACTTTCCCGATCCAGGAGGGCCTATCATGAGGACGTTATGTCCGCCACTAGCAGCAATTTCCAAAGCTCTTTTGGCGAGCTCCTGACCATAAACATCTGCCATATCAATGCCGATGTCTTTCCTCTTGGCGAAGCCATTCGCATCGATAACTGGAGCAGCTATTGGCGATTCTCCGTTGATGTGGCTCAAGATTGCCGCGAGATCCGGAGCGGCAATTATGCTGTTATTCCCGCCCCAAGCAGCTTCTTTTTCGCATTTTTGCGGACATATTATTGACCAGTTGTTTTCGCTTGCCAACATTGAGGCGCAGAGTGTTCCTGATATATACGGCAACAATCCGTCGAGCCCGAGCTCTCCGATAATAACACTGTTCTCCAACAGGGAAACATCTATAATCTCCATGGTGCCAAGTATTGCGAGAGCTATCGGAAGATCATAATGGGAGCCCCCTTTTGGCAAATCTGCTGGGGCCATATTGACAACTATTTTCTTAGGAGGCATTCCAAGGCCCATATGGAAAAACGCCGCTCTTATCCTTTCCTTCGCTTCACCAACGGATTTATCTGGCAAGCCAACAATGCTGAATGATGGAACACCGGGAGAAGCCTGCGCCTCAACAAGAATTTCCATTGGTCGAAGCCCAAGAAAAGCGACAGTCCGCACTTTAGAAACCATGTAACCTCCATTCTCGCTGTGCTCTAGCTGAGATTCTAACAAAATTGGCTTAATTTTTTGTTAACAACTCATGGGGGATACAAACAAAAAGATGTCTTTGCTTAAAAGAAGCAGTAATCTATCATATGCATATAGAAGCGATTGTGAATAATCTATATGAATTGGATAAGCGAGTTCGTCACCCCGAAGATAAAAGCTCTTATGGAGAAGAAGGGGGAACATGAGAACGGCGAGGTACTGTGGCTGAAGTGCAACGGGTGCAACCGCATGGTGTATATTAAAGAATTGAATGAGAATAACAACGTCTGCATCCACTGCAACCACCACTTTCCGCTGCCTGCTGAGCGCAGATTCTCGATTATGTTTGACGACGGGGAATTCAGCAATGTAGAGATCGTTCAAATCAAGGATGATCCACTGAAGTTTAGGGACAGCAAGAAATACGTTGATAGGCTCAAAGACGCCAGAAAGAAAACCAAATTGGAGGATGCCTGCTCGATTGGTAGTGGGATGATCGAAGGAAGACCAGCTGTTATATTCGTCATGGACTTTTCATTTATGGGAGGCTCAATGGGCCTTTCCGTCGGCAAGTCATTTTGCAAAGCCGTTCAATTGGCTATGAACAGGGAGGCAGCCTTCATAACGTTCACGGCGTCGGGAGGAGCTAGGATGCAGGAAGGCATGTTTTCGCTGATGCAGATGGCCTCGACGGTCGCCTGCCTGACCATGCTCAAGGAAAAGCACCTACCATTCATCAATGTTTTGACGCATCCAACAACGGGAGGAGTCCTTGCTTCGTTTGCTATGCTCGGAGACATCAATATAGCAGAACCAAAAGCAGTTATAGGATTTGCTGGCGCAAGAGTTATCGAGAAAACATTGAAGCAAACACTGCCAGATAACTTTCAAAAATCTGAGTTTCTTATGGATCACGGCATGATCGATCTCGTCTTGGAAAGAAAAAAATCAAAGAAACAATCCGAACAATCCTTGTCCTGCTGATGAAGTGAACCAAGGCTCAGGGAGCTTCAAGGAACTGACAATCAAGAATGAAACCGATCCAGGTACCACCTCCTGGGGCGACTTCGGAGAATTGTTGCTTCCCCTTGTCTTTTGGGCAATTTCTGAACCGATTTCATTAGGTTTTTCTCATGGTTTCGCAAACATACACCAACATCCTCCTGGTTAACCCAGCGGACTTTCCAGGAAAAGAGAGCCCGCAGGAACAGGTGTCAATAATATGGTAACATGCTTTTTTATTTTTATGCAAGAAAAATTTTTGTCCCATCTTTGTCCCATCTTTGTCCCATCTTTGTCCCATCTTTGTCCCACGCGAAAAAAATTGGAAATGGAAACAACCGGAGCGGGCACCTGGGGCGACTTCAGAGAATTGTTGCTTTCCCTGCCTTTTGGGCAATTTCTGAACCGATTTCATTAGGTTTTTCTCATGGTTTCGCAAACATACACCAATATCCTCCTGGTTAACCCAGCGGACTTTCCAGGAAAAGAGAGCCCACAGGAACAGGTGTCAATAATATGGTAACATGCTTTTTTATTTTTATGCAAGAAAAATTTTTGTCCCATCTTTGTCCCATCTTTGTCCCATCTTTGTTCCATGCGAAAAAAATTGGAAATGGAAACAATCGGAGCGGGCACCTGGGGCGACTTCGGAGAATTGTTGCTTTCCCTGCCTTTTGGGCAATTTCCTTAACAATCTATTAACAAACCACCTATTCCACATCGAAGACGGCTTCCGGATTGACAAAGTTAGGAGTCAACCGAAGGAGGCTCTCGCCGCCGCAGCCGCCGCTGATCTTGTAGAACTTCTCTTCGCTTTTGTAGAACTTTCCTTAGCTGCTGTTCAAGTTCTCGCTGCTATTACCAAAGCTATTCAAGATGCCGCCGCCAAAGCTATTCAAAATGCCGCCGCCAAAGCTGCTCAAAATGCCGCCGCTAAAGCTATTCAAAATGCCGCCGCCAAAGCTATTCAAAATGCCGCCGCCAAAGCTATTCAAGATGCCGCCGCCAAAGCTGCTCCCTCTGTCGTTCAAGCTGTTGAACCCATTGCCGAAAGCTATTGAATCTGTTGCTGACATTGCCGTTGAAGTTGAAGTTGTTCAAACTCTTGCTGCTGTCGCAGATAGCGTTGCTGAAGCTGTTCAAGCTGCCGCCGCCAAAGCTGCTCAAAATGCCGCCGCTAAAGCTATTCAAGATGCCGCCGCCAAAGCTGCTCAAAATGCCGCCGCCAAAGCTATTCAAAATGCCGCCGCCAAAGCTGCTCCCTCTGTCGTTCAAGTTGTTGAACCCATTGCCGAAAGCTATTGAATCTGTTGCTGACATTGCCGTTGAAGTTGTTCAAGCTCTTGTTGCTGTCGCAGATAGCGTTGCTGAAGCTGTTCAAACTCTTGCTGCTGTTGCAGATGTCGATGCTGAAGCTGTTCAAACTCTTGCTGCTGTTGCAGATGTCGATGCTGAAGCTGTTCAAACTGTTGCTGCTGTTGCAGATGTCGATGCTGAAGCTGCTCAAACTGTTGCTGCTGTTGTAGAAATTGTTGAACCTGTTGCTGCAACTGTTGTTGCTGCGTAGACACGCATGCAGAAGGCCACCCCGCTCCGTTTGCCAGGGGCAATTCACTTGCCGCCTCACTTGCCGCTATTCCCGAAATCATTACAGCAACAAAACAACCCAGTCTAAATTTCATATCCATTTTACTCCCCCAAATAAAAACAATCCACTTTAAAAACAATCCACGCTATAAATAATACTATCACAATTAAAAATTATTGCAACGATATCCAGCCTCCCCACAATTTGCTCCGAACAAACACAACATATATTCAGTATACCACTTATTCACCCCAGAATAAATACTATTATTTTAATTTCTTCCAGGAGCAAGAGTTATAATTCCGGTTGCTCCTTTCTATAACCAATAAACGTAGCAATTCCTAGTTTAACCACACAAGATCCCCTCTATTTCAGACAGAATGATAGATACCACCACTTCCTTTTTAGGGTATTTGAAGGATTCAAGGTATTCTTTCAATGATCCTGTGCTTTTAAGCCCAATGCGTTTTTCGATCTCTCTTAGCCAAACTCTGCACTTCGCATTTGCTCTTGTTTGCTCTGTATACTTGATGTCCATGTCAGCTGGATCATCACTATAGTACCCCGTACTTGCGCTCAATTCGAGTGACTCTTCCTCCTTTAAATCAGGGATACTAATGTCAAAAATTTTACACAAAATCTGACAAAGAACTATTTTCCCCCCAAATCCAGAAACAAAGTCTAACACGCTTTTGAGAGAGTTAGTGTCGACGCCTTTCAAAAGCTTTTTGAAGAATTCTTTATTTTCAGCCAATTCAGTGGTATACGGTTCCAAAAACTTCCGCATTTCCTGTTGTAACTCTATCAGCTTCTCAACAGATAACAGTAGGTTTTTCTGCATCTTCAGATGTATCCGTTGTTTAACATGTGGCAAAGCTTCCAGGTTTTCAACCTTCATAGGCAGCCGCTGCATCCGCTCCCGCACCTTCTGTTGTTGTTCGGCAGATAGTGAACTCCCTTGGAGCATCTCCTCCAGGTTTTTAGTTCCGATAGATAGCTGTTGCTCAGCAGAAGCTCCGCTGCTTGAGCTAGTTTCTTCAAACATCGCCTGGCAACATGGCGCAGCTCCGCATGCCAATAATCCAACAGCTCCGCGTGCCAATAATCCAGCAATTAATTCCTTCTTCATAATTCACCTCTTAAAAAACAAACACAACATATATTCAGTATACCACTTATTCACCCCAGGATAAATACTATTATTTTAATTTCTTCCAGGAGCAAGAGTTATAATTCCGGTTGCTCCTTTCTATAACCAATAAACGTAGCAATTCCGACAATCTTCGCCAAAATTCCACTCCAAAATTCCACTCCAAAATTCCACTGTGACTTTCGTAAGACTTGCTGCCCTCTTTGTTTTTTTGGGCGCCCGGGAGATAGCTTGGGAGATAGCCTAGGAGATAGCTTGGGATTTCTGCTCCGTAACACGTTTTTTGTTGCACCATTTGAAGTTGTCGTTATATACTTCAGATATGTGTATGTGGTGCAATGTCGTGTTTTTTATAAGGAGAACGTGGATGAGATATTTTCAGTTTTGTGCGGTTTCTTTGATCGCGCTGTTTTTGTCTGGCTGTGCGGCTGATTATTCAGGGAATACCTATCAGGGTGGAGCCGTCGGAGAGGTGAGTCGTTCCGAATATGGGACGGTTGTTCAAATTAGGGATATCAAGATAAAGGTAGACAAATCTGCAGGATCAGGAGCCCTTGTCGGAGGAACCGCCGGTGCCGTCGGTGGAGCGCTCGTCGGCTCGGCCTTCGACAATAAGATGGTTGGAGCAGCTGTAGGAGCCGCAGCAGGGGCTCTTGGCGGCCATGCTATTCAAAATAGAGATCAGAAAGGGAAGGAGTACACCATCAGGCTTGATAATGGACATACGGTTACTATAACGCAAGGATTGTCACCACAGTTGAGTGTCGGCCAGAGAGTTATCGTTATCGATGCTCATAAGGGAAGAGGCAGAGTAATTCCAGGCTAAATATATTGCGTGATGATACGCCGCTCTATCCAGTTTTTTGTGGCCGTCGTATCGTCTCTTCTGTTGGTGGCATGCAGCATTCCGAAGAAGGCCGACGTTTGGCTCAAGAGAATAAATCTCATAGCGGACGAGGATGCCAATGGAGGGACTCCTTTTGTTTGCCATGTTGTCATAGCCCTTGATGCCGCAATAAAGGAACAGATTCTTGCACTGGATTCGGCCTCTTATTTTAATAAAGTGGAGAAGCTGGAAACAGACAGAAAGGATGTCTTGCAGATATTTAAGTTTGACATAATTCCTGGCAGAGATCAACTCAACAAGCCAATAAAAGTCAAGTCTTATTCAAAGGCAACGGGGGCATATTTATTTGCCAAATACTCTGCAAAAGGCAACTTTTTTGGTAATGTTGGCGAAGGGGTCGTCATGACCGTGACGTTCCAAAATAGCAAGATCAAGGTCGAAACCGAAAAGGATAAAAAAGAGAAAAAGAAAAAAAAGAAAAAGAAAAAGAAGAAATAGAACGCCGCGACAAATGAATTCGATTTTATCTATTTTTCTAAATAATAAGAAGTGCTACGCTGCGACAAATGAATCAAGGGCGATGATCGAATGTAGCACTATTCAGAAGGTATCTGATGTTTTTATACCAATGCTGAGCAATCTCCCAGAAATCAGAGAAATTAATAAAATAATATTTCCGATAGGCCCCGGCTCTTTCACTTCAATCAGGGTCATAAATTCTGTAGTCAAGGGCTTTTCGATAGTTGGTCACAGGGAGCTGATTCCTGTATCCAGCTTTTTGCCATTCTTCATAGCTCTTCCAGAATCGATAAAAACTGGCACAATAGCAATTTCAACAGGACGCGGAGATTATTTCTGCGCGCAGTTTAATAATAATATTATTGAAAGAGAGCTCAGTATTGTCAGTTCTGTTTATGACCTTCAAAATGCTTTTTTGGATAAAGATGAGATTTTTGCTGATATCAATTTAGCAGACGTAATGCTGACAAATATTGATTCGCCAAAGGCAGCTCTTAACATAAATAATTCTTCCAATAAAACTCCTTGTGAACCCACTTATGGATTCTCTCCGAATTATACAGCTAGACTGTAGTTTCTGCGGTAAACTCAAAGAATTACACAACGAATGCTTGCCAATGGTGCATTATTCTGATGATTCCTATGGCGAATTCTTAAAGTTGCCACAATTCAAGACATACGGATTTGTGGAGCAAAACGAATTACTTGGTTTTGTAATCCTCACAGTTAACCAGGACGAAGCGGACGTCGTCAGTGTATGCGTTAACCCAAATTATAGAAGAAAAGGAATCGCCAGGAGATTACTTGCCTATTCATGCAACATTAACAAAATAAAAACTTTATTTATCGAAGTCCTTGAATCGAACAGTAAAGCCATCTCTTTCTATAAAGGGATTGGATTTCAACAAGTAGGCATCAGAAAAAATTATCTGAATAACGAGAATGCTATCGTTATGAGGCTTACGTTGCTATCAATAAATTAGCTGATGAATTACTCCCACGCACTTTAATAAACTGTATTGTGCGTGGCGCTTCTTCTAATGAATTATTCCCACGCACTTTAATAAACCGTATTGTGCGTGGCGCTTCTTCTAATGAATTATTCCCACGCACTTTAATAAACCGTATTGTGCGTGGCGCTTCTTCTAATGAATTATTCCCACGCA
>JAIROR010000040.1 GCA_031257415.1 Holosporales bacterium
GCGTGACGAGCTACCCTTCGGTAAGCCACCGCCATCCCGAGGATCATCGCTACTCCGAGGACAGTTACCATTCCGAAAGCAATCGTCGCCACTCCGTGAATTGCCACCATTCTGTTGACAATCGTCATTCTGTGGCCCATCGTCCTTTTGGGAAATGCCACCACGATCCTGCGGATTAACGAAAGCCTCTTCATGAGTATTGTGGGAAGTATTGGTGGGGCTATCCAAAGAATTCAAAAGATGCGTATAGTAATTTGACATATTCGTTTCTATGCGCTTTCGATTGTTATAAGTAATAGCATTCTTCGGATCTTTTCCTTTCGGGCTCTTTCCCATCAGAGCCTTTTGCTTGCCTCCATCACGTAGAGAACCATCCGTCCTATGTCGTGAACTATCCTTATGATTCAAAGATGCCGCAATATCTTGCGAATTATTCTGATGAGTGGGAGAAGCAGCCCTATCAAGCTCATCAGGCTCATCAGGCTCATCAGGCCCATTAGCCCTATGGCCGCCACTGTGTTTTGAGCTGCTTTGATTGCTGTCAACAAGGTCACTATTATGAATATCCGATTTTCCTTTATTAGAGGATAAAGATTCATGTGCGTCTACAAAACGACTAGCTTTATGAGCCTCATCCCCACTCTCGGGAATTGCCTGAACATTGAGGTTTTCATTTCCCTCAGAAACTACTTCAATATTGGAATTGCTATCGATGTGATATCCAGCACTATCACGTTGTTCTTTCCTCTCTCTTGCCTCGGTATTATCGCCGCTAATAACTGAATCCTCATAACTGTCTTCAGCGCTACGATCGGCACTATTATCTCTAAAGCTCTTCAAAACATGATTCGAATCTAGAGATCGAACGAAACTATTGTTTTTTATCTTGTCATGACTGGACTGAATGTTATTCTTAAATTTATTTGTTTCCTTAATGTGTCGCGAAAGGCTCTTCTCGAAACCAGCTCCCTGGAAAGAGTTCTCAGGAGAAGTACCACATGCCGAAATAACCATCGCGCAAAGCGCGAAGATTATTTTTCTGCAAAGCACATTCTGACCATCAGGCACGATACAATACTTCTTGACACGCAAAGTCCCCAAGACAATTTCAGGATCTCATATTTCGAAGCCTCCGTGGGCATAAAAAATGATATCTCTGAAAATTTTTTCTCTTTTAAGTGATTTTTCTCGAAAAGATCTTTTTCTGTTTGCTCATACCTAAAAACTGTGTAAGGTACGCGCGTGCATAGAGACCGTTGAAAATGCTTCACTTCATTCCCCCCACAAAGCTCCCTGTTCCGCCGAATAATCCTTTTTGCTACAACCGAGACAGTTTAGGGAAATCATCTACCGCTCAAAAATTGATGAATACGTTCGCAATCTGGTTCATCCAACTATCCCTCCGGCCGGCCCCTGCTCTAATTTTTTAAGTGAAGTAACAAATCCAGATGCCGCCTCCTGGATCGATTTCTCGAGATTTTTCTCATAGTTTCGCGAGCATACACCAATACCCTCCTGATTAACCCAGCAAGCTTTCCAAGGAAAGAGAGCCCGCAAGAACAGGTATCAATAATATTGTAGCGCACTTTTTTATTTTTATGCAAGAAAAATTTTTTGTCCCATCTTTGTCTCATGAGAAAAAATGGAATGAAGCAACCGGAGCCGACACCTGGATCGACTTCAGAGAATCGTTGCTTCCCCTTGGTTTTTGCCCACTTCCTTAACAATCTATTAATAAACCACCTGTTTGCACAGAAAAATTTAACTGCCGCAAAAATAATTGGGAAAAACGACTGCGTGTTAACCTTTTTTTAACTTTCTTTAAAGGAACTTTGTCGTGTATTCTTATGTATTTGCTCGTAAAGATAAAGAAGAATACACTAAACACCAAGTCTTCAGTAGCCTTTCTACTAGTGAAAATATTTGAAAGATTGTGAAAAAGAAACAATCCTTGTGATTGAGGTTCCCAGAAGCAATCTAAAGAACAAAAAAGATAATCTTATGAAATCGATTTAAGTGCCGTCCCTGATCGATTTCATTCCAAATATCCACTTTAAAAACGTATGTTTTTAAAGTTTTATAGTGCCGTCTTTGATTGGTTTTGCTCTAAATACCCACTTTAAAAACGTATGTTTTTAAAGTTTTATAGTGTTGTCTTTGGTAGATTTCATGCCAAATATCCAACATACTGTCCTGAATAAACACAGTCTCTGTTACATTTTTGCATTGCCCTGAGAGCAATTCGAAAAAATTCAAACAAAAATGTTTTGGCTTCGAAATACAAGTGCTACAATCTGCGATGTGTTTCTTGTTTCGCAGGAGATTGTGCAGGCAAGTGGTGGTGATGATTAGTTGTGACGTTTTGTCTTGCTCCCTCGTAGGGGTTCTTGGCCGATATGGGGTGCCGGAGGCTGATTCTAGATTTATCGTTGAAACGATGGTTAATGCTGACGCGGCCGGATACAAGGAGCATGGAACGATTAGAATGAGGCAACTGGTTGATGGTCTCGAGGGTGGCACTGTAACTCCTGTTTTTGCTTTTGATATTCTGGAGGATCGTGGGGCAAGCTATGTTATTGATGCCCTGCATTCAATAGGTCAGGTGTCATCGAGGCACGCCTCTATGGTTGCCGTTCAGAGGGCTATGGAGTTTGGCGTTGGTATAAGTGGTGTTATAAATGCCTCTCACATAGGATGCCTGTCGTATTACACGCAATTGATCAGCGAAAATGAATGCATAGGGATTGCAGTGACGGTATCATCTCCTGTTGTGGCTTTGCCTGGGGGGAAAAAGAGAATTTTAGGAACGAATCCGATAGCCTATTCCATTCCGTCTGATGGCTATCCGATAACGGCTGATTTTTCAACGTCTATGGTATCGCGGGGGACTGTCCTAAGGAAAGCCAAATGTGGAGAACCGATACCGACGGGATGGTGTGTTGATAAAGATGGCAACCCGGCGAACGATCCAAACGTTATTAACGATGGCGGGTGTTTGTTGCCATTTGGTGGAGGGATAAAGGCGTCGGCGCTGTCGTTGTTTATCAGTGTTGTTGCTGGGCCCCTGATAGGAGGAGTGAACAATATCTTTGTTGAGGGGACGCGGTATTCTAATACTTCTTCGAATAAGGGGGATGTTTTTATTGCGATTCATATTCCACATTTCTCCAGTATTGAGACTTTCAAAGCGGCGATTGAAGAATTAAAGGGAATAATAGAGAACGATGAGTCCGATTTCAGAGTTCCTGGGAAAAGGGCATTTGAGGCCAGGAGCAAGACGACTGAAATTGAGATAGATCAGTCTGTTGTGGATCTTATTGAAAATATTTCTAAAGGAGGAATTGTATGAGTACTGATTATGAAGGCATTGTGCGGAAATTTGCGGCTGATTGCCAAATGATAGACGGTGTTTATGATGTCCTCCTACGGGGGACTGCTGTTGGAGCGAGAAGCTTCTACGACGGGTGGAGTGATATAGATTTGTCTGTTATATTTGACAAGCCGACGATGAAGGCATACGACATGGTGCGCGACAGTTTTTCAAAGATTAAGAAATCCTGTGATATTAAAATCAGTTTAACGCTTGTCGACGTGGACGATTTCAAGAGGAGTTACCACAACCATGGAATAAAGCCCGTGTATTACACGTCGCTGTTGGGCAGTTCTTCTGAATCATTATTGCTCGGAAGCAAACAAACATGTTATCAGGATGATGGATCGACAGAGCTATCCAGATGTGGCACCATGCGCTTCCAACACCTGATATCAGATTGTTTCTGTAATATTGTTTATTTGATCCACGATATACGTTCGAGATATCTAAACACTGATATTAATGATCTGAAGATATATGCCAAAGATGCTCTGCATATAATTAGAAGATCGAAGTATCTAGTAATAAATTCGTATTTCATAGCAACTGGAGAAGTTCTTGAATTTATCGATGAGAGGGCCCTGGAGGTATTTAAGGAATTGAATTTAGACTATTTCAAATCCATAAGTGATTTCAGGAATGAGTGGTCGGCAATAGCAAAGGACCGCGAGAGGATAACGCAGATTGTTGATGTAGCACTCAGCGTTTGTAATTACGTATATAAGGAGGCATGCGCCATGTTTGACATCAAGAGTCAAAAAAGAAAGATTGTTGTGTTTTCTGATTGCATAGACATAGCTTTCGCTGAGGTTTATCAGAAATTGGTGGGTGAGCTAGATAAGCTTGGAGTTATGAGTTATGACATTGCTCCTCTTGTTGAAGTGGCGAGCTTTTCTGTGACTAATGCGGCATTTTCTCTCAGATTAATGGCTGAGGTCGCTTCCCCAGGAACTGTATTTCTAGTTATCGTGAATGGGCAAAGTAATAATCCGGAGAGGATTTTTGGAGAAACGGAAAATGGAATAGTTTTTGTCGGGAATAATTCGGGATACTTCTCGTGGCTCCTGCAGGACTTCGGTATTAAAGAGGTCTATAAAACACGGGTCGATAGAATCGCTAATAACAAGTCTTTCGGTGGTCGCAATGTTCAAACTCCTCTTGCCGCCCAGATAGTTTCCGGTATGCCATATGATTCTCTTGGTACGATTTTCGACAGGTCGTTATTGAATATGGAGGTCATCAAAGACGGCACCATAGTTCACATAGATAATTTTGGTCTGATGAAGGTCAAGCTTCAGGTAACCGAAGAAATAGAGAGGTCAACCAGTATTGATGTTTATGTGAATTCAGAGCTCAGAGCAACTGCAAAGTTCAGAACCAAAATGAAGACAGCAAGCGATGGAGAATGGTGTGTTTTTCCGGGGAGTTCATTGGATCCAGCGTTATTGGAAGTGGCAAAGGTCAGGAGTTTTAATAGCGCCGCGGATCTCGGAGCTTCTGTAGGAGATATTATTACGCTGGCCTGTAAAAATGGCTGATTCGGCGGTAGATTATGAGTATCTGCAAATAGAATCTTTCGCCTTCTGGGATTTGTATTTGCACGGAAATCAATATTATCTTGGTCGGACGTATGTCCTGTCGAAGCGCCAAGAACAGTTCGATATGTTCGAAATTGAAGAGCGGGAATACGCCGAGTTGAGGGCCATCGTCTCGGCAGTTAAAGATGTGCTGAGAGAAGCGTTCGCTCCTGATCTTTTTAATTATGCGAGCCTTGGAAATGTATTTCATAGATTACATTTGCATATTATTCCAAGATATAAGACAGAGAGAGTGTTCAGCAATACTGTTTTTGTTGATAAAAATTGGGGAAGCAATTATGCTCCATACGATAAAGATTTCCGCGTTGGTGTGGATGTTTATGATTCATTAAAAGTTGAGTTTAAAAAAATTGAATCCGAGAAAATCGATTTATGCTCATTCCTCTCCCAAAAACAAGACAATCGCGAAGGTATCGTGAAGAGCAAAAAAGATTTGCGAAGTTGAGCAGAGTTTAATACAAGTGCCGTTCTCCAGATTGATTTCATTCTTTTATATTCTTTTTGCCATAATATAAAACAACTCATCTTATGACCTAATACTATCACAATGAGTGCATTACCGCAATAAGATTTTTAAAAAGCTGCTTTTTCTTGAAGCGATTGCCTCTTTTGCTTTTATGTTTATGTTTTTACTTTGAAAATCTTCGTGTATACCTTCTCGAACAGAACTGCAAAGACTCCATGACCAAAAACATTTGAAGAGGTGGCAATTGGGTCGAAGAGAACGTATATTGCCGTAACGGCCGTCAACATTGTTGGGCTGAAATTAAAAACTGATTCGAATATCGGTATGAAGATTATGGCGCTGCCTCCGGGAATTCCGGCTGCCGCAAACTTTGCAACAACTCCATATAACGAAAATATAAAGTACTCATAGAAAGTTGGAAACTTATAGCCAAATGAAACCATCAACGCCAAGCCTATAATTGGCAAAGCAAAGCAATCTCCGAGGAGGTGCATATTGGCTGTCGCAGGAACAACGAATCTCGCTATGTTTTTATTTTTCAAATTCTTTTCGGAGGCCTCAATTGTTGAGGGAATGGCGGCGGCACTGGACATACTGAAAAGTCCTATCAATACACCGGGAAGCAGGTTTTTGAATCTCGCAAAGCTAGTTCTAAGATTGCTAGACGATAGGAAAAACATCAATATAAACATATATCCATATGCAACAACCGTGAGAACTCCAAGCAACAATGAATATTCTTTGATAACAAGGGATAAGGTTTCTTCATGTTTCATCTTGACAATAAAACCAACTATAAAAAATGGCAGGATAACAAGAATAACTTTCTTCAGCAAAAAACCTGCAGCTTTAGACAAAATAATATTGGCTTTTTCAATTGCTGGATTCTTAGAAAAACTGCTCGCTATGCCACATGCGACCCCAGCCATCATTGCAACGTCGTTCTTGACAAGCGGGACAAGATTGATACTCCACGCCGGCTCCAATACATTTTTAACATCAAGCTTCGAAATATTAATGAAGCCAGTTTTTAACAAAGGACTCGTGCATATATACGACGTTATGAAACCAGAAAAATTCGATACACAAACGAGGGGGACGAGAATAAGTATAACTTTCCAGGATTCTCCCTTAAAGCTTGATACCCCATTCATAACAAACGAGAATATTATAAATGGCAAAACAAAGACTATAACATTCTTCAAAAGCAAACTGACTGCGTATAGATTAGACCTTATAATCGGACTCATGTAATCTCCGAATAAAAAGACCCCTACAAACAAGAGCAAAATGAAAAATGGCAAATTTACAAAAGTCCTACGCAGTCCCAAGATTACTTCCAACGCAAATTATCGCTTCCCTTCACTGGAGTCTATCATAAAACGCCGATTGCGGCAATTTTTCTAAGCATGAAGACTTTTGAAATTATCCCGATCTGAATTGGGTAGCTTTTGGAACAGCTTTTTGCATGACTTTGAAGGCTTTGACTCTCAAAGCAAAACCGAAATTAACACAAAATCAAACTCATTTCAAATTGAGTAAGCAAAAAATCTTCTAGCATAAATCTTTGAAATATGATACTCTAAGAACGAGTGGTGGTTTTTATTTTGGATAACTATGAAGAAAGTTGTTGTGTTGGCTTTGTGCCAGTGTTTGTTGGTGTCGTATTCCTATGGGCACGATGAGAAAGAAGGCAAGGGCAATAGAATTCCTATTTCAGGAAGCAGTACTGTTATTGACGGATATGCAGGCAGTTCCCCTAACAATGTGCCCAATAAGGGGGAAAATGTGATGCACGAAGTGAGGGCAGAGGACGGCTCTCTATGGAAAGAATACTATGAAAATGGCGTTCTGATCAAGGCCAGTCATCTTCTATCGGGCAACGTATCGGAAGTTGGCAAGGCACCGAATGATGTATTTGCAATCATAACATTCAGCAAAGATGGAAATAAGGTAGAATACGGAAGAGATGGTCAACTGATAAATGGTTTTGGCAAAATTGAGGTTGGCGGTCTCGCTTACGAAGGCAATTTCGATAAGGGATTAATGGACGGAGTGTTTACTGTAAGGAATGGAAAGGATGTCTTGCGGAAGGAAAAATACGAAAAAGGCAAGTTGGTAAGTATTGTTTGCAAATTAAAAGAAGGCAAATTAGTGACTATTGAGGGAGGGGAAAACGTCGAAAAGCTTGAGGTGGCAGTCACCCATAGAGGCGTGGTGTACTGGATAAAAGAAATCCCTGAAGATTTGTTGCTCGAGGCAGTCAGAGATGGCTTCGCAAAGGAAACAAGCAGGTAAATAAATGTAGCGCCTATGGTGGGGCACAATACCAGATTCCACTGGTGGGGCACAATACCAGATTCCACTGGTGGGACTGTTGAATAAGCGATATAAAGCATTGTTCAACGGTTTGTTTGAGGAATTCGGCATAAAAGCTTTGGCAACTATCAAGCGACTGACGTGAGCAAGACATTTGCCATTGCGATAATTCCGTCTTTTGCAATTGTTCCTTCTGTTGTTTTCCCTTTTATATTAATGTTTTCAATTTCTGTTTCAAGGATACTGGCAATCCTTTGAGTCATGCGATCTTTATATTTTCTTATTTCTGGAGAATCGCAAATAATAGTCACATCCAAATTAGACACGACGAATCCTTTTCCCGCGGCGATACTATTGATTTGCGCCAAGAATTTTGCCGAATCGGCATTTACAGAACTGGAGGAAGATTCGGGGAAATGTTCTCCAATTCCCCCCATGGCGAGCGCTCCGAGCATCGCGTCTATAACGCTGTGGATCGCAACGTCAGCATCTGAAACGCCAATCAATCCTCTGTGGTTCTCTATGCAAATTCCGCACAACTTGAGCTGCCTCGAAGGATCATCCGAAAATTGATGTGAGTCAAACCCAAATCCAGTTCTAATTGTGTGGCTTAAATCGCCCCCGTATGTTACCTTTTTATTTCTAATGTCCCCCTCTATAATTGAAACATCGATTCCTTCGAGACGGCATAACGAAGCATCATCAGGTTCCTCCCTGCCGGCGTATTTTTTATGCAATTCATAGATCATATCAAAATCAAACCCCTGTGGAGTTTGTATAAGTTTGACGCTATTCCTATCAATATACGAACCATCAACAATAACAGAATCGACGGGGGATACGGCTGGAATTACTGCGTTTTCCCCATTTTCCAAAAGCTCCCACAATTTTGACACAATTTCCTTTGAAATATGCGGGCGTGCAGCATCGTGAATTAGGACGCTGCACTTCTTGTCAAATTCTCCGCTTGGCCGCCGTCGTATCTCGTCGACCTTCTCCAGAGCATTACACACGGAGGCTTGACGATTCCCTCCTCCGCAAACGAAATAAACTTTTTGCGTCTGCGGAAGAAAATCAATCCCACGAGGAACGGCGCAGACGATCCCATCGACATACCCATCATCCGCAAAGAACTGAATGATGTAGCTCAAGAAAAGAAACTGTTTTGGCAAAACCTCCGCATTGCCATTATTTTCAAATCCCGCTCTAAATCTAGTCCCACTGCCGGCTGCAGGAATTACTACATAACGACTCATAACCACACACGCATAAAAATTCCCCATTTCCGCTTCAACTGATCAAATCCCAACCAGGGACAGCCGAATACTCTACCTCAACTGATTAAATCCCAGCCAGGGACAGTCGAATACTCTGCCTCAACTATCCTTGACGGGCTTTGAATTTTGGAACTTGCTTATTTATAACATACACCCTTCCGCGACGACGAACAAGTTTACATGCACGATGCCTGGTTTTAAGAGTCTTTAAAGAATTTGCTACCTTCATTTCCAACGACCATAAAAACTATCGAATACAAAGAACATTATAACATATGGCGCCTCGAAGTTCAATGGAGGTGACAAGACATGGTTTGTCCGGTAGTGTAATTGTGAATCAGAGTATAGCCGAAAATATAATTGCGGATATATGGATGTTTCACTTCACAAACAAGATTTTGCTCTATCAAAATAGCCGCACGCGATATTGTATATGGCGCCAGAATTGGCGGATGGGGTGGGATTCGAACCCACGAAGAAGTTTCCCTCTTGCCGGTTTTCAAGACCGGTGCCTTCAGCCGCTCGACCACCCATCCGATGATAGCGCTTTGATCATGATATCTTCAAAAGAGTCACAAGTAAATGAAAGTTTGACATCAACAACAGAAACTTCATTTTTAAAAGGATCTGGAATTTTGATATAATCTTTCATAGTTGTCACAAGTTTAGCATTGGCGTTCCTGGCGACTTTCACAAGCTTTTGGCTCTCCGTAATCGTATACGGATGGTGATCAGGAAACGACACAAAATCAATGATGTCGAGTTTCATTTCATTCAGCGTCTTTTTGAATTTTGCGGGAGAACCAATGCCGCAGAAGGCTATTACTTTTTCTCCAGGAGATAACTTTTTTTCGCCATCAATTGGCTCAATCACAGAGTAGAATATTCGCATATTTGGGACAATATTTAGGATTATTTTCTCGAGAACTTCATTTTTATCTCCAACAATTAATACTATATCCGCTTTCTTAACTCCAGTCTTTATATCTTCTTTCAAAAAGCCAGCTGGGTAAATATTTCCGTTTCCAATGCCCTGCATAGAATCCATAACCAAGATCTTGAAGTTTTTTGCCACCTCGTTATTTTGCAGCCCTCCGTCTATAACAATAACATCTGCTCCAGAGGATATGGCAGCGTCGGCAGCGGCTATCTTATCTTTTCCGATCCACAAAGGATAGACAAACGACGACAATATGGCCTCGTCGCCAACTTGCAAATATGAATGCCTGTTCGGATCCACCCTGACAACATTCCGTATATATCCTCCGTTTTTGCCGGACAGTATATGCGGCTTGTAGCCGCGCTTCTCCAGCATCCGACAAACCATTGCAACGGCTATCGTCTTTCCGGCCCCATTAACAACAATATCTCCGATGCATACGACGGGAGCTTTGACCCTTTCCGCAATAACTCTATTATACTGTATCGCCTTTATTAATCCGTATGTTCTCGAAATTGGATAAAGGATCTTCGTGCATAATGAGTCCTTATCATTCCAAAAATTAGGCGATTTTACTATTAACCTTCTTCCTAACACAACAATCAACCACAAAATATGGAGCGGGTGATGGGAATCGGACCCACGTAGCCAGCTTGGAAGGCTGGGGCTTTACCATTAAGCTACACCCGCGTCTGCGTCACTATGTGCGACAACACACACATAAGTATACACCAAAAACACACATCTGCACACAAAAATTTGCATACAAATGGTGGAAGGGGTAAGATTCGAACTTACGTAGACTCAATGTCGGCAGATTTACAGTCTGCTGCCTTTGACCACTCGGCTACCCTTCCTTCTTCAATCATTTAACCACCGGGCATTCAACCATCAGGCGGAGACCTCAAGCAAGCGCCACAATGGATACTCTCCTCCACAGAAATACACCCGAAACAAAACCCAGTTACCCAATACTCTCTCACGCGACCTTCTTTCGCCTGACCTTCTTCTATTACCATCTTTCCAAGAACCGCCCAAATACTCCTTCTCACTCCGCCCTAGACATCCACACTTCGGCGAACAAACGCTCGCCTCATCTAAGAATCTATCAACCTACCTTATGTCGATAATTCTACCACTCGTTTGCGATTCCGTCAACCCTTCTTTTTTAATTGCCCGCTTAATCGCACATGCGCGCAACAATATGTAAAGGCTGCTGAATAATGCTTCGCGCTGGCCGTTTTGCAAATCTCTATTCTGTTGAATAATCTTTTTCACAGTAACAAAAATGTTTTTGCGAGAAATACTCATTATTCAAAAATCGATGAACACACGCTCGCAATCGAACCCATTCAAAAGTCTCATATACATAACCAAAACAGGGAAGAGACCAGGTGATGTGCGCGTGTGTGGTAGAAACCCACCGGCGCACCCACCGAGCCAGTAACTATGCCTTGGGATCTTCGTTCTCAAGTTCGGTCTCTATAGGCACTCCGTTTTCATTTTTGCACTGCTTCATATTAACATATGATTTGACCTGTACTATATTATCAAGCCCCTTCAACTTGTTGCTAATAAAATTCTCATAATCCGGAAAATCCTTGGCAACAATTCTCAATACATAGTCATATTCGCCAGTTGTGGCGAAACATTCGCGCACCCTATCGAGCAGGTGTATGTATCTAATAAAGTTCTCAACATGCTTAGTCGAATGCTTGGCAAGTGATACCAAACATAAAGCGCTGAAGGCATAGCCAAGCACTCGGGCGTCAACATCAGCGTGATACCCCGATATTACCTTTCGTTCCTCCAAGCTTTTCAATCTCCTTAAACATGGCGGAGCCGAAATCTTTGCTCTCTTCGCAAGCTCAACATTCGTCATCCGACCACTTTTTTGCAAATTAGAAAGAATTAGCAAATCTATGCTATCCAATTTGTAATTCATAACACCACCTACCTCAAAAAAAATGCCTAAATAAACAGCCGTAGTGTATAAAAAATAGCATTTCAGCTGAAGGCGAATTAGCCAAGCTTTTACAACTGTGAAGAGAAAATCGTATAAAATAGATAAAATAATGTAAAATTTCATCAAAAATTCTCCAAAATTTTTTGGGACATTTTTTTTGTTTGGTTTTAAAAGTATTTCTCGGTGATAATCAATATATGCAGCTTGTTTTTTATAAGGATTTCAATTTATGCACGAGACGTGGACAAACCAAGAAATTAGCAAATTAAAAGAAGGATATATCTCTGGAAAGAAAATAAAAGATATAGCGGAAGAATTAGGAAGATCGTCTTCCGCAACCAATAAAGCAATAAGCAGAATATTGGACAACCGACGAAGGAAGGCAAAGCCGCCCCACTCCAAAAATGAATTTCAAATTAGGAGCGAAACCAAGGAACCTCGTGATAAGCAAGGAAAGAAAAAAGAAAGAAAGCGTTCGTCTCGCAGAAAAAGAGAATTTATAACGATCGAAACAATAACAGATTACCTCAATTCCAAGGGGTATAACGTTTCAAGACTTCCGAACGACGGTTATAAATTCTTTTCAGGAGAGGACGATGTTTTTGCCGTAGGGAATGTACCTATGACTAAAATGAAAATGCTTCTCACAGCGAACAGAATCAGGGTGGAAAACAGGGAGCCAATCTTCGCTCCCGTGGACCTCACATGGTATTGAGGAGAGTATTGAGGAGAAGAACTTCGTAAACACTCATTTCTCCACTCGGAAATACATAGCATAGAAACATAGTATACTTGAGTATTAGTGTTGCTTGAGTATTAGTGTTGCTTGAGTATTTGAACTATTGCAACAAAGCAAGAGTTTGTCTGTGGAGCTGTTTGTGGGGCAAAATATCTGTAAAGATGTTGGGGGCATTAACTTGCCCCACACACGCACAGAGACTGCCGCTCAAAAATTGATGAATACACTCGCAATCGGGCCCCATTCAACAGCATCGCCGAAACAACTTTCGCAGATGTTCCAATATTTCAATTAGCTTTTGGGATGCAACAATCCGATTCCTCCACCTAATTCTTTACCAATTATTTTATCTAATTCTTCGTCAGTTATTTTATCTAATTCTTCGTCAGTTATGTTCCTTAATTTTCCTTCAGTTATATAATCTAATTTCTTGTCAGTTATTCTATCTAATCTCGAAATGCGAACCAAATCCAGGAAAAAATTTTCCTGACGCAATAGAGGCAAATTCTTGGGAGCCGCCATTGGAACTATCTTGGGAGCCGCCATTGGAACTATCTTGGAAGCCAAACGGATGCGAGGAGGCAAGGGGTATGGGAAATTAAGGTGTTCGCCACTAGCTCTCGCATGCCCCTCCAACGAATTGACGTTTTGTTTAGGGAAGTATGGTTTACGAAAGTTGGAAGAAATGTTTAAAGGAAGACTTTCTTTTACTGAGTAGGAATTAAATAATTCTACAAAACTCTTAAAGTTGCATGTTTCTACGAGATCCTCGGTTTCTATAATATCTTTTATCTTATCACGATATCTTCTATACTTTATATAAGCACACATTATTCTTATTGGAATAACTAGCAATTGATCTGTTGGAGGAGTTTCGTGTAGAAAGATAACAGGAGCGCATAGCAACCGATTTACCGGGGACAACCAAGGAACCAAAACGCGCCGTGGCCGGAGTTTGATAGTTTTGCTTAAAAGCAAATATTTCAAATAACCCGTTATTATAGCAGGTTTTGTCCCGTCATAGCGATATGAGCAATCCCTCGTTCTGTCGAAACCAGTCAAGAAATTTCTGAGCCACTGAATATTACTACATTGCAGCTGCCCGCCCCCCAATATATTGCCTTCAATTTCCCTTTCAATTAATTCTATTAGACTTTTTGTTATTTTGTATGCACTGTCCAAAAAATTGTCAAAAAAATGATTACTGGTAATCGGGTAAACGTAATCATTTGTTTTGATTGTAACAATATTATCCATCATTATTAAGAACTTATCAAACAGTTCTAAATCCTCGTTTTGGCAATCCACAATTTCTCTTTTCAGAAAGGGTAGGAAAATGCGCGCAATAAAGGAAGGAGGGCTAAAAGAAGTGGAGTTCGCTGAATAGATATTTGGCGCTCTGTTCCAGCATTGCGAAATTTCTTCCTGAATATGCTGAATATGTTTTATGGTCTGACTTATATCCTGCACAACTGGGGGTATACTTGGCACAACTGATTTTGTATTCTGAGCAGGCGGCAAGGGCGGTATAGGTGGCAAAACCGGGTTCATGTTCTGCGCAGCCAGGTTTATACGCCGCGCAACTGGGTCTACACTCGAACGAGCTGGCACGGGCACAATCGGTATAGGGCATGCAATAAGGAAAGGCTGCGAGGACGAAAAAGCTGATTCTGAATTGCTGCAACAACCAATATTTAATGTGGTGTGGGTTGCCAGTGACAAGGCTGCGAATGACAAAACCACGATGGTATCAAAAATTTTCATAAATATTATTACTATTACTTTTCATTTTATCTTCCCTTATCATAGCACATTTTCTTGCTTGTTGCGCGAAATATATAAGCCCCATACGTAACTATGACTGAGAATGATAATATTATTTCATGAGGTGAATTTTTTATGTTACAATGCCCCACGTTACTGTATTCTTTCTGTTAAACTCTGTGAAGCGCAAAAAAATATCAATCCTTTGCATTGCAACTGTGTTTTTATTTTCTATAGTTGAAGGCTCTGTGGCCATTGTAGCAAGCACTGGCTCTTTAGAAAGCACTGGATCATGTCATGATTTCAGTTTTCCATTGCAGTTTGGAAACAACTTATCGCAAGCTGGCCAAGTTGAACGGAGAATCTCACCAAGACTGCCCACAAATGTTTTCTCAATGCCCGAGTCTTTTGCGAATCATTCTCCGTCCGAACATGAACAACAGTCACAACTTTTGCCTCCCATCCTCCTGAACTCGGACAATCAGGATTCAAATATTTTTGAAACGAATCCCATAGATTCAAGCTCGTCTCCCTCACTCTCAGAAAGAAGCTTGTCCCCTGATATGCTGCCTTCGCAGCCCGGGCAATTCTCTTCAGAACCCCATTACTTTCAAAAGCAAATTATTGAGTTTAGACCCGTATCGCAAGAGAATTCGCATATAGACTTCGATATTAACTTTCAGTTATACTCATCTCCATCTCTTATTGACTCTCGGTTATACCCATCTTCAACTCTTATTGACTCTCGGTTATACCCATCTTCAACTCGGACAAGTTGTTCCCCGTCAGAACGATCGCGTTTTTCCGCTATATCAGGAACTTCTACACGCTACTCTCCGAATATTTCTGTTTCGTATTCTAAAACAAGCTCCACGTATAGCAGCATGTCTCCTCCGTCTTCAGATAGCAGCGTATCTCCTTCACCGTCTTCGTATACAAAACACTCATTCTGTAGAGCGTCGCTCTCGCAGCGGAGAGATAAGCATCCAGAATTTCCAACTCAGTTTGGTAGACGAGGATCTGTATCATCCGTATTGTCGGAAAATTTGTATGAGAATCGCGGTGCCGGCACTTCTCGTTCGCGCTCATCCCCACCACCATCATACGGTTCTCCAGACTCTCCATCATACTGTCCTCCAAAAGATCGGTCGGGCAAAAAAGTGTTGCTAGGTAATCCGTTGACGCCAGGATATTCAAATATCATGATTTACAATGTCGTGACTCCAAACTCTCTCTCCCCCTCTGGAGAAATGAATGTGTAGCTGCTCAACGAAAGATTGTGGATTTCTGTGCATGCCCGAAATACTTCTGGCAACTTGCCTCCTCTCGGGCAATCTCTTGATGCTCGAATATATATGCAGCTTGAATATAGCAAAATTGAAAATCCTTCACCCTCCGATTTTATACAGGACCCCAATGGATGCCGTGGCCTCCTTGATTTCGAGTTTGTGTGCGCCACCACCGCTGAATGTATCGTGGAGCAGCTCCGTTTTGTACGGATCGGTCTGGACCTTAATATTCTTGTTTAGAGCCTTTAGGAATCTGGCGTCAATTCCAATGCGTTTTGATACCATAACCCTTATACCGAGTCCTAGGCTAACCCCGTATTCACCAACTTTTTTAACCTGTGCTATTGGATCGGATCCATCGCTCCCTTTCGCATCCAATACCTTCGAAACGCCAATATTGACGGAATCTGGGGCGAGGAAGTCATTGCCGTCCGCAGACCTGACAAATGACACTTCTCCCGCTGTCGCAGGGGCGTTTGGGGTAAACGAGAAGTCATAGTTGGTGCGGTGCCCAACGACTGCAGCATATATCGAGCAGCGGCCATCACAAACTGAGACGCCTGGCATTATTGCCCCATAGAACGAGTATTTTGTTTTTAGGGATATCTTTGTTGTCAGGGCTGAGTCGACGGTAGTGTCGTATTTCAGGATTCCTCCCTCGATGGGGTATATTGTGGATTTCCCATTAATCGCTTGGTCATTAATTATGGCTTCCCGAGGCATGAAGGTTGAGCCGACTTCTCCAGCCAAAAAGAATCTTAAAAAGAGTTCACCGCCAGAAGCTTTTTTATTTGGAATATATTTGTTCGGAGTATCTGCGCCAGAAGTATACTGTCCGCCTATTCCCACATAACCAAAAGCAAGAGATTTATATCCGGACATTGTGGAGGTTGCTGCCTTAAGTTCCGCAATTATATTTGAAGTTTCCGACTTAGATTCATCTTCTTTTTTGGCAGCCTGTTCCGAGATATTCGATATAATTCTGGCAATACTTGTTGTTTGCTCAGAGGTTTGCGAGCCACCTCCAAAAACTCTCCACAGTGAAGAATCAGTACCGCTTCCAATCAGCTGCTTGTTTGTGCCAGTTGATTTGCATGTGATGTTGGTCGAGGCATATCCCCCGCCGAGAGCGACCGTGAATCCGAAATTAGTCAATTTTGTCAGTCCAGTTGCAATTCCTCTCGGTGCCTGCTTCCCTTCCTTTGATAAGGACTCAGACACCAAAGGTTTAGCCGCCAAATCAACAACACTGGTGGCAGAGGTAGTAGAACTGCGAGCAGCGCCCGCCTTGTAATTTCCCGCCTTCTTATTGCTTGCTGCCGCCGCCGGGGCGCTTGATTGAGCAGCAGTAGTAGACCCAGCTGCCGCCGGGGCGCTTGATTGAGCAGCAGCAGTAGCAGTAGACCCAGCCGCCGCTGGAGCGCTTGATTGAGCAGCAGCAGCAGTAGACCCAGGTTCCGCCGCCGGAGCGCTTGATTGAGCAGCAGCAGTAGACACAGGTTCCGCCGCCGGGGCGCTTGATTGAGCAGCAGTAGTAGACCCAGGTACCGCCGCCGGATAGCTTGATTGAGCAGCAGTAGTAGAACAAGCCGCCGCCGGGGTGCCTGATTGAGCAGCAGTAGTAGACCCAGCTGCCGCCGGGGCGCTTGATTGAGCAGCAGCAGTAGACCCAGCTGCCGCCGGGGCGCTTGATTGAGCAGCAGGTTTCGCAGTTGCCGCCGGCTTTTCTATATCTGGGGAAGAGATTCCTTTTTGCGTCACTGTAGCTTGCTTTACCAGCGTTTGGTTGGCATCGGATGCATGCCCTCCTGTAGAAGAAACATTCAAAAGAACGCCCCCAACGGCAGCAAAGACGCCAGCAGCAAACGCAATAAATAATTTATAATTCACACAACCCCCCCCTGTCAGCTTTTTGCAAAGCCCTACAGTTTAAGTGTAGCATATTATCATAAAAATGTACATAAAAGAATGACAATGTATAGTCTATATCAGCCCCACCTGTTAGAAATTTAGATGCCCAAAAACTTGGAATTTGTTGACATATAGCGCAATATTTATCGCAAGTGTTTTTGTTTGGGCTATACTCATTTTGCATCACGAGCAGGAGGATAGCCAGTAAGATTGCCAAGAGAAAATCACAATGAGAAAAGCACAATACAGAAACGCAGCACCCATCACCTCCCCCCCCCCGCGGCG
>JAIROR010000096.1 GCA_031257415.1 Holosporales bacterium
CCTCTTCTTCTCAGGAGGAGAAAAAGGAGGAGGAGCAAAATGAGATTTAGAGCTGGAGCTAGAGCTGGAGCTAGAGCTGGAGCTGGAGCTGGAGCTGGAGCTAGAGCTAGAGCTAGAGCTAGAGCTAGAGCTACTGCTAAAATTAAGATCAGACCTAGAAACAAAACTACCAAGATCAGAGTTGGAATTTGGCAAAGAACCAGAGTTGGAATTGGGCAAAGAACCAGGGTTAGAATTGGGCAAAGAACCAGGGTTAGAATTGGGGGTATTAACAAACTGATAATGCCAACTATATTGGTTATGGTTGGGATCTGTTGCTGAAACGTCAGCTCCGAACGAACAGACGCAAATCAACAACCCCGGCAATAAAACTTTGCATTTCATACTAAAAGCTCAACAAAATAATACGTATCATTGTAATTATACCGGTTAATGACTGCAAGATGCAACATAATTATTTGCATTAAGCCAATAAAAAGCCTTGAGGACGCACTATACTTATTTTACTTCAGAAGTATAAAGGTCTTGCTTGTAAGGTCAAACACCCACGCAATAGAAAGGTCAAACACCCACGCAATAGATTGGTAATTTTCGCGTTTCCATAATTGAGAAGATGGGACAAAAATTTTTCTTGCATAAAAATAAAAAAGCATGCTACCATATTATTAACACCTGTTCCTGCGGGCTCTGTTTTCCTCGAGAGCTTGCTGGGTTAACCAGGAGGATGTTGGTGTATGCATCTGTAAAACTACAAGAAAGGTCCTACGTTCTTTTAGCTTTACTCTGCCTTGTTCGAGGGTCATTGGCTATTTTGGGATGTATTTGGTTGCTCGCGGCAAAGAATCTCCGAAAGCTTGAAGAAAAATTAAAATTAAATTATAATAAAATTATGGCACTGTTGCGCTTTGCAACTGGGGAAGGGGTCCTGGAAGATTATGTTATCAATTCGATACGCGTTTTGGAGTATTCTGCTTTGCTTGTGTAATCCGGCTTGTAATTTGGTGGGTAGTTTTGCTGTTGCAAGCGATGACACACTTTTTTCTTCTGATGATACTGATTCCTCTGGAGGATTGACGCAAGACCTGAGCGAGAATAAAACGCACAATCAGATCCTCGAGCAAGCTGCGATAGATGTTCAGCGCCTTTGCAAATATATGGCCCAGCTCTCGAATGAGAGCATAGCCAAAATTTTATACTATGTTAATGAAGATTTCCTGAATGATTTTATTAATGCGTTGAGCATTATAAAGCCTAGCATAAATCAAAAACAAGTTGAGAGTAGTTATGAAGAGATTATTTCTATTTTCAGCAATCCGATGTGGGGCGACGACATCAGCAGCATATTTAAATTTATAGATATAGATGAGGATTTTGTTGGAATTTTGCGCGGAATGCCCTCGGAAATTGTTGGAAAGGTTTTCTTAGAGTTATATGAGTTGCAGGACGGTGGCGACCTTTGCGCAACCGTTTTAGAGAGTGCTGCGGCTGAAGGTGTGGCCTTTGCCGAAGATAGTTCCACTATTTCAGAGAATAGTATGAATAATTTGCTTTGGATTGCCAGAGCTTTTGAACATATAGTTGCGAATAATGTTGGAGATTCTGGGCCTGGACTCGCAATGATTGCCGACGCAACGAAGTTTGTAACGGAGCGCTTCAACGAGAAGATCATTATTGATATTTTGAGCCAAATTACTGCTGTAGAAAATACGAAAAAAGCAGTGAAAGCAGCATATGCAGATAATCTGCAGGGAGCCGTCGAAGAGGTGGTGAAATGCTATGGAACTGAAAGATCTGGAGATGCCTCCTTTTTATTCCGAATACTGAATAGCGACGAACAAGCAGAGATTCTGCAGCATTTCGTCGAGGAAGATTTAATCGATATAGCAAAAAGTGTCGTTAGTGGAATGCAAACCGAGCAGGCGGACGAGGTGCTGTTGAAGATGGTGCCCAAACAGGCTGCCGTAATTTTGGGAAATTTTGATACTATTCCGAGCAATATATTAGACGCCACAATAAGCAAAATACTTGATACGACGGCGCAAGACTATATTGATACAGCAATAGGGGTAGTTGCAAAAACTCCTATCACATCCACACCTGAAAATCCTAGCCCACCTGATAGGATGAAAAATGTATTGCTGGGCATGAATGATACTTTGAGTATTGTGCGAATGCTCGATGCATTGCTTAGTACTGATGGCGTTGAAGTTAATATAAGCACAGTCGCCGCAATGATAACTCACGCCCTTTCCGATTACAGCGAAGATGTCATAGATATTTTTAAAGATAAAATAAACAATAGCAACTGGGATGCGATTCTTTCCCAGCTTGATCCTGAGGATGCAATAATTATATTGAAGAATATCAATCTTTCCACAAAGATTGGGGACAATTTTGCAATCGCTGAGGCAACAATTGCAAAGATATTGAATAGCATTTTGCCCGGAGACTCTATCAGCGCCGATAAAATAATTCTTGATGATGCTATTGATGACGATCGGAAAAAAAATATACTAAAAGCAATGGAGAATACTGTCAAGGTAGCTCTCATTATAGATTCTATAAATGATGGATTAGGCACAACGACAGAAGAAGACAATATAGTAAATAGACTTATTGAGAAATTTGGGTATACCGATAATGAAGAAGTTGGCGATGATGAAAAAAAGGAGTTTGTTTATGCTCTAGGAATTCTACAGCATACTGTGTATTTAAACAATATACATAACGCAACGATAGCCAAAATATTCGATAATACGGCATCAGATCACCAAAAGGTTATCACAGAGATAATGTCAAAATTAAAGGAAAGAGAGGTGGCGATAATCAACACGATGAGTTATCAAAAGTGGCTTATGTGGAGCATGCTTGATGCAGAGAAATTCCTTGAAATCAAAAATGAAGATGAATTTGAAAGTGTATTGAAGGAAATGAAATCAGCGGACGTGGCATTGATGCTGAACGCACTAATTAATTATGCGGGAGCTGGAGGAGCTGAGAGAGCAGCCGCCCTAACAGAAGCCAAAAAGTTGATATACATGTATGAAGGGACAAGCGACCGTTTAACGGCTGATAGAACAGTCAGTACTCTTGTAAACATGATGTTGTTGCAATCGGGAATTAAAAACACTGCCGACTTACTTCTTTTGATTGAGGAAAGCCGCCCTGACAAAAATGATGACACAAAGATAGATATTTTTGCAAGTTTGGTGAGCAGCTATTATAACAATATTCAAACTGTCGCAGCAATATTAGATGAGGACAGCATAACAAGCGACTACGCCATCAGCGCTCTGAAAAAAATACAAAACGAAAGCAAGCCAGTATTACAGCTTATAGAAGCAATGAAGCAGAACACAAAAAAAAATACAATACAGCTTGCCTTGGGAGTTGATCCCGAATATTTGGTGACTGTAGATATGGACCTGATAAGGTTTTTTATAAATACATTTCCATCACTGGATGCAGGAGATGCTTTGAATAATCTTATGAATCAAGGCGAAGAATTCATAGCAACATTTCTTTCAGGAATCAATGCAAACGATGCGGCTGGCTTGCTTTGGCTTTTGCGATCTGCCAAACAGAGCGAGGTAGAAGCAATAACCAGTGTCACAGAAAACATACCAGCTTATGTTGGATATTATCAAGAAATAATGAATTACTATAACAATCCTGCGGTTATTAACTCATATACAATAAATATTTTTGCTGGAATTGGGAAAGTATCGATAATAGCGAGAGTTTTATTAAATATTGCAGAATCAAAAGCCGAAAAAGCTCTTGAGATATTGAAAGGATTTTCAGGTAACCTTGCTGGAATTGGGAAAAAAGAAAGTACCTTAATTAGTATATATGAGGGCCAATTAAAAGCACCAACGAGTACATCTTCTGGCGGTATTTCTGACAGTGTTTTTGAGAGTATTTTCAGCAGTATTCCCGGAAGTATTGCGAATGGCTGTTGCATTTTGGCATGCATATTTAATAAAGCCGACATCGCTAATGCCGCTGGTGCAGCAGCTGTTTTATCTGTATTCAGCACAGCTCAATCTGTAAATATATTAAATAGCTCTGTTATGACTGATGAAGTAGCAACGGCAATAGTAAATGGACTCGCCAATACGTCGCCGCCACAACCTCCAAATATTGCGGGAGATGCCGCAAGTATACTTCTGGCAATGTTGCGAATAGAGAATAATAATGGACGAAGTGCATATATTTTAAACAATGTAGAGCAAAATAGTATGTTTAATATATTGAAAAGTATTAATAATACAAATGATTTGACGCTAATATATGGCCAAATTCAACCTAGCGGAATATATATTTTCGCAAAAGCCCTCAATTCTGATAATTCTGCAAATGACCTCAATTCCGCTCTAGAAATTCTGCACAGGCTCACTGATGACTCCGACATTATGGATGCAAAGATTTACAAAATACTCAATAATGATATGGTAACAACGGACAGAATTGCTCTAATTCTGAACTTTGTAACCGACCAAGAAGCAGCGAATGTTTTGCATAATATCTCCAATATTCAGCGAACAATAAGTATTCTTAACGCGATGAATGCAGCAAAAGCTATTGATGTTATACAAAGAGATGAATATACTACAGACCTGAATAATATATGCACAGAACAAAGTGGCCTAGGTCTGAATCTGCTGACAAAAATATTTAAGAATAACGTATCTACAAATACAAGAGACATAACGGCTGTCCTTTCGAAGATATCTCTCAACGCCAACAGAGTAAATGTATTGAACGCAAAGGAAGTAGGGAATTTTATTTTGAGTGCCTCAGAAATAGCCACTATTCTTAACCAGTATGTAGTAGAGCATGAGCACAACACCAGCTCTATTTTTTCTTCAATAGTTCAGATGAACACTGGTAATTCACGTGCTCATGATATACTGAATAATATAGACAAAGCAAATGCATTTAATATCTTGAAAGATGCAGGAATGGATACATCAATAAACGCATTGATTTCGAATGAGAATGAAACGCTTATTGCGGATATACTTACATATAATTACACCACGGCAACTGGCGAACCTGGCAGTGTAGATGACGTTGTAGCTGGAGCTGTAAATATCATAAATAAGATCGCAGCAGTAACAAACAAAGCCAAAGTATTAAACAACATAACAGAAACTGACTTTATCGCCAAGATTTTGAACAATATTTCTACGGGCAATATCTCTACGTATTTGAATATTTTTTCTAATATAAACAGCGCTATAGCCATTAATGTCATGGTAAATGAGAATTTTTTGCAAAGCAGCCTAAATGCCCTTGCAACACCGAATAATCTTGCTGTTATCAGCGGGATATTCAGCAGCGCAATAGCAGATGCAATAGCGGATGTTGCAAATGGTGCGGAGGCCGTGTCAAATATTGTAAATAATATCGTTAGAATTCTGAGGAAAATAGTTAGCGGAGAGATAGAAACCGATATAACGGCCCAATCTATTAATGATATAGTCGCTCAGATACTAATTAATATGACCTCAGAGAATGCAACGCTTATTCTAAACAGATTTCAAACAATAGACGAAGCTGTTGTTGTATTGAATAAAATTGCTCTAGTTGAAAGCACTTCAAATTTACCGAAGACGATTGGAATATTTGGCATACTGGGAAATGAGGCGAATCCTCAGTTTGTCGCGAATACTCATTTCTCTCACGGCGCCCTCATGAGGATATGCAATATTGCCAGCGGCCAAACTCTTGTCGCAGGAATATTGAACAGCTATATGATTGCTAGCAACATTGAAAATATTTTGGCAATTCTGAGGAAGATTTCAAATGCCAACGAAAATATTAGTAGCGAAGATGATGGACTAGGTAGCCTTGTTAATGTTCTTAAAATTGTTTCTCTCAGTGAGGCAACAAACATGATTTCGCATTTAAACGTTGATGAGAAGATTGCTGTCTTGGTGTATATGATCGCAAATAATAATGTTTCGTTGGCGACCAAAATTCTTAATAGTAATATAACTGATGCATATGACATCGTGCTTGGACTTGGTAATAGTGTCGGTAATTTAACAGCGGTAGGTGGAGCATCTGTTACAGCCAATAAAGTTGGATATGATGTTATTGTAGGCATATTTAATAACGAGCTATCCAACAATCAAAATAATGAAGCAACAATCATAGCCGATATTACTCAGATTATTAGAAGTAATTCGGAAGTGTTATTGGGAATACTCAGCAGATTTGTTGCAAGATACTCGGCATTAACATTGCACAATATCCTGAATGGTATTAACTGGGAAGAGGAGAGTATGCAAAATGCCGCAGCCACAGAGAAACTTGTCCACGACGTGATGAACAGCGCTCTCATGGATTCTGCAAAGGCTGCAGAAATAATAGCAAAGGAAATCCAAATAGCTGAAACGCCTGCGGAAGGAACTTACAGCAATTTTGCCGCAAATATGCTTAACATAGATAAACAGAAAGCTTTTAATATAATCAATGACTCTGTTCTCTCTTCATATTTGGCCACTATATGCGAAATACCAAATTATAATACTGTCATCGATTCTGGTAATTCAATTACGTATAGCAAGAGCACTAAAAATGGATACGATATTATCGCCGCAATACTGGAAACAAATCACAATAGCACGCTCGCCCCAAGTATTTTGAGAAAAATTGCAAATCCAAGCGAAACAAGCAATATAACAGAAAATAGCACCAATCTTGCGATTATCAGAATTTTATTGGCCAACAGTAACCTAACCGATGGTAATATTAGCGCAATACTGAATAATCTAACTGCATCTGAAGTTGGGGTAATTTTCAATAGTATAAAAGAAAACAATGCAGATGAAAACAAAATAAAAACCTTTCTCTTAGGGATGAACAAAGAACAAGCTGTGAAAGTTCTGGCTGATGAAAAACTCTCGTGGGCACTATTGAATGAATTATTATCCGGTATACCCGAGAGAAACATAGTAGATTTATTTAATAATGCCAGTGTCGCTCAGTATACAGCAGCGGCTTTGTGGAGATTTATTTGGGAAAGCGCCATTGGAGCTGAAAATGACATTTCTACTGTCGAATCGCAATGCGAAATTGTTGCAGAGATGTTGAATGCAATTCCAGTTGCTTCAAATAAACAAACCGTTGCCTCAAATATATGCGGAAATTTCAAAACGAACAACAGCTTGAATGGGGACGAAGTCATTAGCATTATTGCTCCTTCCTCTGCGACTACCTATAAATCTGCCTTTGTATTTTACAAAATAATAACAAATATAAAAGAAAGTGGTATTGTCAATGCAAATAAAGTGGCAACTCTTATTGGAACCAGCAGAAGTGAAACTCCTATACCGTCTGCCTACGCCGGAGAAGCTTTGTATTTGTTGCAAATTCTAAACAGTGAAGAAATTGTTACAAATATATTAAACGAAATATCTCCTGCTAATGCTGCAACGGTTGCCAAAAGAAGGGAAAATATAGAGAAGTATCTGAATTCCAGAATTTTGGGAGAAGCTCTAAATACAGACGAAAATGATGACAATGTGCTGGAGAGCCTAATAAATAAGCTGACGTACTCCGATATCGTTGAAGTGCTTATCAATGCAAATAGCGCGAGCGTCAAGCAACTTTTAAGTGTGTACGCCAATCTTTATAACGAACATAAGGCAGCAGGATTACTGTGGTTAATCAGTGCCAGGAATCAATCTTTGGTTGCAAGCATTGTAGACAATGAATGGGAAGAACAAAATATAGAAATTCACTATAAAAACTTAGTAGGAGCATATAATTCAGAAGCAACGAATTATCAAGATGCAGTAGTCGTGCTCAGAAATACAGATAATGCCAACATGACAGCTCTTGCATCTTTTGTGGAATCTGATGACGTACTTATGGTGGCAGAAATTCTGAAAACTTTAGTAACAACTGCGGGAGAGCAAGAAGTGGAAGGACCAGGAGAAACAGAAACTAATACAGAGATTAATATAGCAAAATTGGCGGCAATATTAAAGACTGCTATTGAACATCCGAATGCATTCAGCGCCGTAGAAAATGCTGCATATTTTATTTGGGCCCTTAATGATGCTGATTTGTTTTCGCAAATAATCATGGAAATAAACAATGATTATGAAACAATCAGTGAGATTTTGAAAGAAATAACTACAGCCAATACAGATAATATTGGGCATGTGGTTAATGCACTCTGGTTTATAGAGGAAGCAGCAATGGATGAAATCGCGGAACCCACAGAAGAAGACGAGAGTTTCAAAACAGAATCCTCAAAGTTTTCGCCAATTATTAATTCGATCTTGAATGCAACAAGAGAAATTGAACCTGATCCTATACTCGGAGATTCTTTAGTTCAAGATACGAAAGCATATCGGATAGCACAGGGGCTGATTGCGCGCAAGAAAATTAAATTAAATCAGCAGCTCGACGACACCGAGGGACATGCAGCAATTATAAAAGCAGCTATTGATATGAAAGCCTATAGTGTTGCCATGAGTTTTGCCAAGACTATTGAAATCGATAGCTTTATAGCCGCGTTGTCAGCTCTCGAAGAAGGACACATAATAAAGCTATTGCAGAATATGCTCAACATCCACAACGAGAATAATCGTTATGATGCCGCGGGGTTGCTGTGGCTTATAAAACAGATTAAGGAAACAGAATTCATAAACTCTTTATTAGAAAATGATACTTGGGGAACAGACAACGCTTGGAATGATATAAATGATTATTATAACAAGCTATTAAGCGGGGTCACAACTGATCAAGCAGTAGTTTTCTTCAATATGACAGGAAATACCACTGAGAATTACTTGAAAATTGGCGCCAGCATATTCAAGAAAACTGAAACTGCTGCCCCCCCTGAATCCACTGAAGCTATTGGCAATTTAGCGTCAATACTAAAAGAAATGCAAACTATTGCATCCGCGACAGCGGCTTCATCTATGTCTACCAAGTTAACTGCTTCGAGATTAATTCGTGATATTTATCAATACGATATAGAGAACAGCGAAAATCTGGCAATTGAAGTCCTCGTGGCAACAACAACTTCAAGTAATTATTCCATTATCGTCGGTATACTTAACGATATGACTGATAGCGGAACTATGAACAATATACTGAAAGGCCTGAGCACTTCATACCTGGGACTGGCTGTTAAGGTATTGAATGCAACAATCAGGGCAAGCATAAAAACCGCAACTGCAATCGAAAACGAAACAATTAAAATACTGCTAGATAGTTCTATTGCTGCTGACTCTAATAGCCTAGATAGCGACGTTTTATCTCTCGTGAATTCTTTATACGCTTTTGACAGCGGACATAAATTGGCACAGGTATCTGATTCGTTTTATGACAGTGAAGATGGCTATAAAAAAATAGCCACAATGTTCAATTCAATAAGTCCAAGTAGTTTCATTAACATCATAACTAAAATGTCTGTAAGATCAAAGGAACAAACAAACTATTTGGCAAAAGTTTTGATAGAGGTCAACCAAATTGATCACAGTTTTTTCAACGAAAGACCAACTTTTGTACAATTAACAGAAAATATTTTGTCTCAATTAACAAGTAGCGCAGCCGTATCATTAGATGATAAGAAAATTATTTTTGCTTTGATAAATAAAATATATCACGATAGTACAATTCAGAAAATCGCAAGGGATATATTGATGAAAATTTCTGAAAAATGCGCAATGGAAGTATTGAACGTGCTTGCCTGTGTCGCCGACGTTGAAAACCCTGGCGGAGGAGGCGCTAATGCAGAGAAGGCCGCTAAATTACTGAGTAGCTTTAATAGCACCGAGAAATTTGCAAACATAGTTAATGTGTTCTGTAGTAACGACAACGATTATCAAAACAGCTTGGCTCTTATTCTGGCCCAAATACTGCCACCCGAAGAAGGTGTCAACACAGAAGATGTTCCAAGCGTCGAGACTATCTGCGCAGCACTTGAACACCTCGTCAAAAGTAACGATAGCGGCAATGAATATTTTGCGAATATAGTTGGCAAAATAGAAGAAATAAATCCCGCCAAGGCTATGAGGATAAGAAACAGAAATACAAGCCTCGATTATGCAAATAAATTATTGTTATCCGTTGGAGGTTTGACCGTCGCCAATTTTATCGCCAGCGTCGAAAATGATCTAATAACAGGGCAAGTTTGCGATATATTAACAGATAAATCGAATGGTATTGCCAAAGTCTGGGAAATATTGTCCGCGATAAATAACATTCAAGGAATGGTGAGTGTTTTAGACAATATGTCAAAAGTTGCTATAGCTCTTCCAAATCCCGCTGGAGGCTGGAATTCACAAGATGCAGCCTGTTTAAGATTGCTGATGACAAATCAGGGGGCTTTTTCAAACACAATCCAAACAGATTTCAGCGCGCAGTATAGCTTACTGTCATCATATGAAAGTGCGCCTCGAGTATTAAATGCCACAGCACACAAAGATATTGCAGCGTATGTCTTATATAATATGGCAATAAATAGCGCCACAGCTCAAGACGCTATTAAGATTGCCGGAGCACTCACCGCAAATACTATTTCCGGGTTTGAGGGTTTTGAAGTCGGCAATAAAATAAATATCAGTTCAAGCGAAAGCAAAACCGGTATTGAAGTTATTACAGCAATATTAGATAATGTTGAGAACAATACAAGCGCAAACGCTGCCAATGTAATCATAAATCTAACAGACGGCAATAAAGTAAATATACTCTCAGGGCTTACGGGGCCCGAGGCCAAAGTGCTCATATTGAATGCTCTGCCACCGAATGTTGTGGCCAACATCTTGTCTGGCATGGTAAATACACAAATAGCAATCGATGATCTACTCAAGAAAATTGAGGCAGAAAAAGCCATTCCCGCTATGATAGAGAACGGATTTACTGTTCTTGGACAAATAGCCCCGGCAACAATCGCAAAAGTAATAAATAATGCAATAACACAAGAAAGCAATATTCGCCAAATCTTGAGAAAGATTGCAACTGGAAATGTCAATACTCTTATTACGGGGAATGTGCTCGGAATTATAAATATACTTGCAGACGATGAGTTGTCCGAAAATCAAGGCAAAGTACTTGGATATCTTGAACCAAGCGAAATAGCGGCAATATTGTCTGGAATGGACGGAAACTTGCCTAACACTTTTATAGTTAAGATTATTCCAGCAGAAAAAATCATTCCTACCCTGCAAAGCATGGAGGCAACTAAACGAGCCGAAATCATGAATAAAGTATTGACAAACTCTATTATCAATATTCTAGCAGACGACAAAACCCTCGCTCTCGACATCATGGGAGATGGCAATTTTTCTGGCGAGACTTTGAGCAACATATACTCTTATTCTGGGAATGCCGGAATTGAATTTCTTGCAGATGTATTTATAAGTTGCATCGGAACTCCCGCACACATTGCAGCGGTGATGGCAAAAATGACAGACAGCAATATAGTCGCGATAACAGACGAAATGATGAGTAGCGTCCTTGTAAATAATATAGCAAATATTTTGTTCAACATAGATAAGTCAAATACAGATACAAATACTTTGCGCCTGCCAGGCATAATTAGGGCATTGTTGGGTAATAATAATGATAATTACGCCAAAGCTGCTAACGTTTTGAAACCAATGATTGATCTCGGAGAACTTGTACAGTCCAATAATTCTGAATACAAAAGAGGATTCACAATCGTTGGTGAAGCTCTTTTTGCAATAGAGAGCGCCGAAGAGATGGAAGGTGGGAGTGAAAATGCTATGTTGCTTCGTCCCATTGTAGATAATATTATTCATGAGTTTAGTGAAGTCCAAGGGAACGAACTTAAACTATATGTTCTCAAAAAGAAAGCCGGTGGACTGTATTTAAACAATGTCACAGAAAACACAGTCATTTATAACGTCATAGAAACATTGGCAGGCGCAGTGCTGGATATCGTGAACAATAACAGCGATGCGGTATACAGGTATATTATGAGACATTCTCCACAAAATGCTGCTTGTTTAGTGTTTCTGCTCGATGATAAGCTGGCTAATGGGTATAGTTTTCAAATATCTAGTGAGGCTGATAGTGCCGAAACAACAAAATACCAGGCTATAAATACGGCATATAGAAGATTTTCTGCTTCTCCATTTGCAGCAACTGATGCAATATTGATTTTGAATGGCGCTTCACCTAACGTAGTCTTTTTGGTTCTTAAAAAGATGCCTACGGATAATGCTCTCGCCACACTAACAGAAACCCAGCCTACATTTGAAAATCTATCTTCTATTCTATCAGCTGTAGACGTTAAAGTTGAGGGAAATACACTGATTAGGGGCTATGACCTGATTGCCGGAATATTCGATAGCGAAATAAGCAATCTCGACAATATTGGTTCTCTGGTAAACAAAATTAACAATGACAATGATAAAAAAGAAATATTGCTCAGTAGTGAGCTTTCGTCAATCAATGCTGGAAAGATTCTCGCATATCTACCTACCAATGTTGCAAGTGCTATAGTAAACACAATACTTGGGAATCAAGTCATCACCGAAGTTGCCGTTGACACAGGGAAACTTGCTGGCATACTGGAGGAAATAGCCGCGGAGGCAAACCGCAACGCAGCTATAGCCAAATTATTAATAGATATATCTCCTGTTCATGCTGTTCGGCTCTTCGAATTAGCACATACTGCCGCCGCAGTCACTCTGGAATATTGGGCCAATAGCGATAACGACTCGGAAAATCCGGAGGGGTTTGATATTGCGGTTGCCAGAATGAAGGATCTTGGGCGCCTGGGAGCGGCAGAAATTTTCAATAAATCCCAAATATCAGCCCAAATGGCAGCGAAAACCGCAGAGGCGCTCACGACTACTCTCAGCGTATTCGAAAAAATGATAGGTCTTCAATACATTGACAAAATGTGCCAGATACTTTCGTATATGAAGACTACTGCGGCCATTACAATATTGGATGCCCTTGGAGGAAGCAATACCATTTCTATGGCCAGTAGAGTCTGCATGATATTAACCGAGATAGAGCAAATTACAAAAGTTGGGGATATATTGCTCGAAATAAAGAACATCAGAGGAATTGTTCCAATGGTGAACGTTTTAAATGAAATGCCTATAATTTCTCCCGTCTCTACAGCTGCTTCGACAATTTTGCAAAGTGCAGATGCATATAGCGTTTTGAATACGCAGGATGCAGCGTGCGTACTGTGGTTGATGACGAATAAACCAAATCCTTTGCCAAGAGGAAATATTGGAACGTATTATGGCTATATAGCAGATACAAATGCAAATGTAGAAAATATAGCAGATGTCCTAAACAATACAAAGAACAAAGATATTGCAGCATATGTTTTGCACAAGATTTTCGAAACAGAATCCACAACGTCGAGGACTCTCAGTATGGTGAGTGCCCTTGACAATAACTCCCTAAACGCCATCGCTGATTTTAAAGGAGCTTCAGCTATAAAAATCAACTCCGCAGATGAAGAGGGAAGCATAGCCAAAGAAGGCATGGACGTTATTGTTGATACTATTATTATTGAAGAAGAAAACTCTTATGCCCCTATTGCCATGATACTTGAGAAACTTTCTGATAATAGCAATAGAATAAAGGTACTGGAGAAAGCCAGAGGCCTGACCAATGACAACCAACACATTGTGCCAATACTTAATCTGTTGGCCAACTCTTCTGTCACAGCCGCAATTCTGGACGGTATGATAAAGAATAATAGCGCACAGTTTGTGATTGCCGAAGCACTGGAGCTCTTGAAGAATATGGAAGCAGAAAAAGCCATTTCTGCTATGGTAGATAGCGAATTTACTGTCCTTGATCGCACAGACGCAGATACTATTGCAACTGTAATAAACAAAGTAATAGGGGGCGCTGTAACTGACGAGACTATTTCCAAGATCACAAATATTCTACTTCATATGGAGTTTGGAAATCTGAAAGGAATAATAGATGATTCGTTGACTGAGCTCACTCTCGGAACAATGGCTGGTATTCTTGAAACAATGACTAGCGAAGGAGTGCTAGATGAAAACGATATGCCAACGGGGTTCGTGCTTGTTGGCAAGGCTCTTTGCGCAATGGATACCGATGATGTAACTGGAAATGTTTTTTCAATCAGCACAAGAGTAAACAATATACTCGATGCATTCAACAATTCCCAAACCAAAGAAAAACTGAGAGAATACATATTGACGGAAAAGTGCCACGGTCTGTATCTAGGGGAGGTCGAGGAGGCAACAAACGTGCGAACGATTATCGAATCCTTAACGGGAGCGAAGAATAACAGAGAGGGAGTGTATACATACATCACAAATCATTCAATTGAAAATGCTGCTTGTTTAGTGTATTTGCTTAATGACGAGCATGGATATGATTTCGAAACTCCTGCTCCTGTAGCACCTGCAGCGGTTCATGAAAGTATAAACGAAGCATACGGAAAACTTTCTGCTTCCCCATTTATAGCTGTTGATGCAGTATCGGTTCTGAACAGTGCCCTGCCCAACATAGTCTTCCAGATTCTTGAAAGGATGCCAACAAGCGGTGCCATTGCTATATTAGCGAGTGACGGTTTCGCGCATCTCGATTACATCGCAGCACAAAAAGATGTAGCGGTCAAGAATAATACAATCTCGGGTATCGATCTAATCGCGAGAATAATTGACGCGGAAAGCGGAAGTGCAGATATTCTTCAGAATATCTCTCTTATTAACGCAAGGATCGACAGTCTGTAACAGGCCTCGGAACCTGAGTCAATGGGGAGTACAGACGGTAGCGAATTGTAGAGGGCATAGCGCTCGCATGCATCCAAAATAGTCCTCGAGCCCTGATCCACGAGGCGATCAGTGTCTTTGGTGCCACGGCCCTATGCTCAAGCACCATTCTAGCCTATACAATTGCTTGGTATTCCGAAGGATGCCTGCCCCGAAAGTATTTAATCAATTTCTCCTCAAGAATCTGCTCCATTTTCTATTGCCTGAGAGGATATTTTCGTATAGAATTGACTGTAGAGGTTGTTGTAAAGAAAAGGTTACAGAGACACACAGTGGAAGTTACAGTTAATGATAATAATGTTGAGCATGCTCTTCGTATGTTGAAAAAAAAGATGCAGAGGGAGGGTGTGTATAAAGATATGAAATTACATCGCCATTTTGAGAAGCCATCGGTTCGAAAGGCGAGAAAGAGAGTCGAGTCCGCCAGAAGGTTCAGGAAGATGCTGCGAAGACATTCCGACAGGAGCAGCTAAGGAGCTTTCGTGGCGCCGCCTGCTGGAGGATTGGTTCAGAGGATAATATTCCGACAGGAGCAGCTAAGGAGCCTTCGTGGCGCGGCCTGCTGTTCCGCTTCCAGAACAAGACGTCCGAGCAAGATGCCAGAACAAGACAATTGCGGGGATGTCGCAGGGATCATCAAGAGGACTTGCCAAATTAACCACAGGTGGTTGATATGGAATCGGCCCAGGTATCGTCTCCGGTCAATTTTCCCAAGCGCTTAGTCCTTATTCGCGTCGTCGTCGTCATCGTCATTGTCTACAGGTCCTGCTCCGTGCATTGGGGGCTCCCCTCCTCCTTCTTCTTTCATTGCTCGTTCAAAATGCAGTGATTGTTCTTCAAAGTGGTTGCTATCAAGCACTGAGGTTATGATGGTATAGACGATGTACACGACTATTAATATCCCGCAGAGTATACCTTTCTTGCTATGCTTACAATACATAATCTTCTCCTTTAAACAATTAATACTACTTTGCAGTGGTGGGGTTATAGATCCCTATAAGCCCCCCACTATAGACTTTCCATAGACAACTAATCGTCGCTGCCAATAGACATGGGCCCCCCTCAAAAGGTTGGGGGAATTTCCCTACCCAAAAGCCCCATGGCGGCTCACCAAAAAAAACATCCCTGGCGGCTTCGAAAGAGCTCTATCAGAAAGGACCAACTGGACAATCAGGGGAGGTTTCCCTTTGCTCCGCCCCAGCATTCCCTTATGGAACGTTCCTCTTCGCTTTCATCAATACCTCCTTCCAGAAACTCTGATTCTCGCGGTTTCGAAAGAAGTCTATCGGAAAGAACCCATTGAATACTTATGGAGCATTCCTCTTCGCTTTGCTCAGTATCTCCTTTCAGAGACTCTGATTCTGGCGGCTTCGAAAGAACTCTATCAGAAAGGACCAACTGGACCCTCAGGGGAGGTTTCCCTTTGCCCCGCTTAGTATTTCCTTTCAAAAACCCTGATTCTGGCGATTTCGAAAGAACTTTATTAGAAAGAAATCTATTGTTCACAGCGAAGCACCTTAATAGCATCGAAATTGATTATGTCCCCGCCTATTCTTTTTGTTGCGTAGAATTCAACAAATGGCTTAGAGTTATACGGGTCCTTGAGGAGGGTTATATGTGGCCTCTCTGCGATTTGGTAGGCCTCATAGAGATTCCCGAAAAGGACTGGGGTTGTCGGTCTCTCTGTCAGCAATTTGGGCATATCGTCACTTATAACGACGGGATATCCAAGCAAAGTTGCGGGAATACCAGTTGTCAGCGAATCGTTCCAAATAAATCGCTTATTGTCATGATCCCTAATAAACCTGATTGTTGAGGCGGCGTTCCTAGACATAAGCCAAACTGCATTATGGAGATATTCTGATGGCAGTTTCTCCATGACCGAAACCAGATGCTCCATCTTTGGAATTTGCCCATTAGCTCCCGTTTTGACAGCCTCTATAGTCTTGTCGTTTTTTTTGTACGACTCTTCGGTATATGAAAGACCATACTTCAAGATTCCATGAGGCTGGGAAATTCCGTCTCCAAAAAGGAAGGCCTTGTTTTCGGCACTCGCCATCTGGGATACTATTTTTTCCTTTATAAAATCCTCTATTCTAATCGATCTGTCATCAATAAACCTCTGGGTGACTCTTGGTCGTGCATATAGTTCATGTAGTTCTATCGAAATTTTTTTAATATTTGTCTGGTAGTCGGAGGATATCTTGTTGTCTGTAATCCAACCTGATTGATTAAAATCAGATCTATCGATAACAACGTCGAGCTTTTCCGCAGTCGTCGAAGTTATCCTGGCAATAGATTTGACAGGCGCCATAGATTTGATTTTTTCTGTTATGTACTGCTCAACATTCATTGGAACATTGATCGACTCAGTATTCCTCGATTCGTCCGTCTCTCCTCTCAAATAGCTTACAAACTGCTTGAGATCGAGATAGGCTTCGTCATGATGTGGCGTTGCTGGCCTTTTTTCTGTTATGCTTTGCATATGTTTCTCCTTTATAAGAAATTAATTATGGGGTATAATCGATATGCACCATGCATGTCGACGCTTCGTTCAGTGTTGAAGGCTGCTCTTCCTGGATCTTCCTGGAAAGTAGAGGGAGGTAGCGCAGGTATGTGCGTGTATGTGCTGGGGTCGCGTAGCTCAGTTTGGTAGAGCACTGCGTTCACATCGCAGGGGCCACAGGTTCGAGCCCTGTCGCGACCACCAGAAAACCTTTGGTAACTGTGTATAACCAAGAGTCTCACAGTAATAACAAGACTACCAGAAGAATTAACTTTTGGTAACTGTATATAACCAAGAGTCTCACAGTAATAACGCAGACTACCAGAAGAATTAACCTTTGGTAACTGTATATAACCAAGAGTCCTACATCATTGGCAACAACGCAGACTACCAAAAGAGTCTCATCTTCCACAAGCGTCTTTCGCAAGGCTTTCTCCAATTTAAAGAGCACTCGAGGAGTATTTTTTAAGTACCGGCCTCGATGACCTTTCTGCAGCATGTCGCGTATGCCTTTCGGGAAGAAATCGCCGCCCGGCCGAGGCAGCAATTTGCAATACGCACGTTTGCGCCAACAACAGCTGCAGAAAGATCCGACATCAAAGATCCTTTCTGTCATGAAGCAGCTTTTTTTCCGCTTCATATCTAGATATTACACCACGTCGTTGTCTTTTGCAAGTTGGTCAAATTCTTGGGAATCCCCGGAAATCCAAGGTTTTTAAAAAATGTCCCATCGGGAAAGCCTTGAAAAATAAGGCTTTTTTAAAAAAAATTGCTTTAAGCAAAAAAAATTTTGTCCCAAGCAAAAAAAATTTGCCCCAAACTTTGTTTTAAATTTTATTTCAGACTCTGTTTCAGATTTTCCTTATCCCAAATTTGGTTTCGCCGCCGCGCCGTCTTGATCAAACTGAATCTTGCATAATTTAGTTATTTGTGGTAAACTTATTATTGATAGGGGTGTTTTTGTTTTTTATGGAGAATTTTATGAACAAGAAATTGTTTGTTTTGGGAAGTCTAATATTGTGCAGTCTTGGGGTGCTTGGAGCGCCCGGAGCGCAGGCAATGAATGAAGATAAGTTGCCGTATATGATCGTCGGTAACGGGATATCTTGGAAAAGTCCTAATGGACACGACTGTGGCACATTCACGCCCGATGTTACTCCAAACTCGCAGAAATTTTGGGAAATTGCGAACGGCACGCCAGAGCAAGAAAAACCAGCGCTAAAAGAATTTATGAATAAACTTGAGGAAGGGCTTGGCCGTATTCAAATTCAACGGAATGGAATCAACGCTGACGGAAGCATTAGGAGAAGCGTTAACGTGTTTCCAGTGCTCATCGCAATCATTAGATACACCAACGAAGAAGGAATAAGCACTGAAGAGAAACAGAGAAGAGAAGAATTGGCCAAAGCTTTGATTTCGGGGGGGGAAGATAACGAAGATTGGACTTGTTTTCAAAAGGGCGAATGGGAAGGATTGCGTAGATTCAACTTCGCTTCACACTTAGTACTCACTGTCCACGCAATAACCAACAGACTATAGTAAAGAAAACCAGACGGACGGACGGCGCATATCGCGCAACAAAGAATTGCGCCGCCGCGCCGTCTTGATCAAACCGAATCTTGCATAATTTAGTTATTTGTGGTAAACTTATTATTGATAGGGGTGTTTTTGTTTTTTATGGAGAATTTTATGAACAAAAAATTGTTTGTTTTGGGAAGTCTAATATTGTGCAGTCTTGGGGTGCTTGGAGCGCCCGGAGCGCAGGCAATGAATAATGTGAGGCATAGTGCTCTGGCAAATGCGATTGTTTTTGATAAGTTGCCCTCAAAGGGAAGAAGAGTGGATTCTGAGGGGGAAGTAATGGATCGTTGGTACGAAATCAACCCAGTCCTCGACCCAAACTCGGGACTACTTAAAATATCTTGGTGGGAACTAAATGAGAAAAATGGAAAAAGCATCATGATCGGCGAATATGGCTACAATGTTGTTCCAAACTCGCAGAAATTTTGGAGAATTGCAGGCAATATGCCAGAGCAAGAAAAACCAGCGCTAGTCGAATTTATGAATAAACTTGCGGTAAAAGTTAGTAATGTTTATCCGTCATGGATATGTATTAACCCAGATGCTGATTTTTATGAAAAAGGAGCTGCTGTTATGTTTCCAGTAGTCGCCTTAATCACTGAATATATTAACGACGGAAAAACCGAAGAAGTAAAAAGGCAAAGAGCAATGCTTGTCCAAGCTTTAGGGTTTAAGATTAATCCGTATAATCTTAATGATAGAGAATGGTCCAACGAAATTCAGAGACTTGGCTATGCCTCAGAGGCAGTGCTCGCTGTCTACGTAATAACCAATTTTGGAAAAGGATATAAACAAAGGATTTAATTTTTTCAAGGTAATAAATTTTGAAAACCGAACGGACTGCACATATCGCGCAACAAAGAATTGCGCCGCCGCGCCGTCTTGATCAAACTGAATCTTGCATAATTTAGTTACTTGTGGTAAACTTATTATTGATAGGGGTGTTTGCGTTATTCTGGGCAGACTTGCGCAGAATTTGGGCAGGTTTTGAATAAAAATTTTGAATGAATTGCTTCCTGATGGAGGAATTCTTCTGTGTCCCAGGTATAGTCTTCGCCCCAAAAGAATTGCCAGGAAGAGCGCAAGTTGCCACAGATATTCTTAGAGAAAAGGCAAGTCACCACAGATATTCCTAGGAAGGAGGCAAGATGTTTTCGTCCGGAGGAAAATCTACAATCTCTTGTTGCTTGGTTATAAAATCATTGCGAAGTGAAACCGGAATGCAACCCCAAAAAATGACCAGAGGATACTCAAAAGATAAGCAAGAAGTGATCAAAAAGTGACCAGAGAATGCTCAAAAGATAAGCAAGAAGTGAACAGAAAATGACCGGAGAATGCTCAAAAGATAAGCAAGAAGTGAACAGAAAATGACCAGAAAATGCTCAAAAACTGCAACCCAAAAACGACAGGAATGAAAAAAAAGTGCAACCAAATGCCAATCGAATGACAACCGAAGTGCAACCGAATGCCAATCGAAGTGCAACCGAATGCCAATCGAATGCCAATCAAAGTGC